>JAEXBT010000103.1 GCA_023393895.1 Pseudomonadota bacterium | reverse complement strand
TGAAGTTCTACACCGAGGAAGGCAACTGGGACATGGTCGGCAACAACACGCCGGTCTTCTTCATCCGCGACCCGCGCAAGTTCCCGGACCTCAACAAGGCGGTCAAGCGCGACCCGCGCACCAACCTGCGCTCGCCCACCAACAACTTCGACTGGTGGTCGCTGCTGCCCGAATCGCTGATGCAGGTGACGGTGGTGATGAGCGACCGCGGCATCCCGCGCAGCTATCGCCACATGAACGGCCACAGCTCGCATACCTACAGCTTCTGGAACGAGGCCGGCGAGCGCTTCTGGATCAAGATGCACTTCCTCACCCAGCAGGGCATCGAGGACCTGACCGATGCTCAGGCCGAGGTGCTGGTGGGCAAGGACCGCGAGAGCCACCAGCGCGACCTCTACAACGCCATCGAGAACGGCGAGTTCCCGAAGTGGAAGATGTTCGTGCAGGTGATGCCGGAGGCCGATGCCGAGACCTACCGCATCCATCCCTTCGACCTGACCAAGGTGTGGCCGAAGAAGGACTATCCGCTGATCGAGGTCGGCGAGTTCGAGTTGAACCGCAATCCGGACAACTTCTTCGCCGACGTCGAGCAGGCCGCGTTCGCGCCGAGCAATTTGGTGCCGGGCATCGGCGCCTCGCCCGACCGCATGCTGCAGTCGCGCCTGTTCAATTACGCCGATGCGCAGCGCTACCGCCTGGGCACCAACTTCCACCAGATCCCGGTGAACAAGGCGCGCTGCCCGGTGCACAGCAACCACCGCGACGGCATCGGCCGCGTGGACGGCAACTACGGCTCGCTGCCGCATTACGAGCCCAACAGCTTCGGCCAGTGGCAGGAGCAGCCGGAGTACCGCGAGCCGCCGCTGAAGATCAACGGCGATGCCGACTACTGGAATTTCCGCGATGACGATGCGGACTACTTCAGCCAGCCGGGTGCGCTGTTCCGCTCGATGACGCCGGAGCAGCAGCAGCGCCTGTTCGACAACACCGCCCGTGCGCTGGGCGATGCGCCGGACTTCATCAAGCAGCGCCACGCGGACAATTGCGCGAAGGCGGACCCGGCCTACGGCGCGGGTGTGAGGGCATCGCTGGCGAAGATCGCGGCGATGGCGCACGACCCGTTCGCGCCACCTCAGGTCGAGCCGGAGTTCCCGAAGGGATCGCCAGGCGCGGACGACATCGACGTCTGATCCACGGTCGACAGCGATAAAAAACGGGCGGCCTTCGGGCCGCCCGTTTCGCGTGAGACGATCGCAGTGTTCAGAGGTGGCGGGTGTCTTTTGGTGGATTGAGCCAGTTGTCGTGCAGCCCGTCCATGTAATGCACCGGGCCGGCGACCAATTCATCCACCGATGCGCCATCCAAGGTGGAGATGCGCAGGAAGAGGTAGTCACCACCCATTTCCGGAATGTGGCCATGGCTGTGGGTATCGGTGCCGCAGCGGGTGCAGAAGCGGTGGTGGATGTTGCCGCCCTCCCATTCGCGGCCGTAGTCGCCCAGCAGCGCTTCGCCCGCGCTGATGCGGAAGTCGGTGGGCGCGATGCTGGCGCCCCAGTTGCGGGTCTTGGCGCAGAACGTGCAGTTGCACTTCGCGGTGCCCTGCGCCAGGTCCAGCGTGGCGGTGTACTTCACCGCGCCGCAGTGACAGCTGCCGTGGTGGGTCTTCCTCACTGGCCACCGCCTTCGGCGCACGCGGCCTCGGCATCGTCGATCGCGTTGCCGCGTGCAGCCGCGTCGCGGGCGCCGTGCAGCGCGGCGTAGCGCACCAGGTTGGGGCGCGGCTCCAGCAGCTTGAACTGCAGGTACCAGCCGAGGTAGGCCGAAACCAGCAGGTCGGCCATGGTGAAGTCGTCGCCAGCCAGGAAGTCGCGATCGCCGATGGCGGCATCGAGCGTATTGACCGTGTCCTCCACGGTGCCGAAGCCGGCCTGCATCGGCTCGAACTTCGCGCCGGCGAACTTCGACATCATCGCCTGCTCGAACGGCCCCATGAAGCTGATCCAGCGGTAGTAGCTGCCACGCTCGGGGCTGCCGGGCGCCGGCGCCAGCCGCTTGTCCGGCACCAGGTCGGCCAGGTACATGGCGATCGCCGCGTTCTCGGTGACCACGACATCGCCATGCGTGAGCGCCGGCACCTTGCCCATCGGGTTGATGGCGAGGAATTCCGGCGCCTTCATCGTGGTGCCGTACTCGAGGTAACGGGTGTCGTAGGGGAGGCCGGTCTCCTCCAGCGCCCAACGCGCCACGCGGCCGCGGGAGGCGGGGTGGGTATAGAACGTCAGCGGTTGCGTGCTCATCATCAGGCTCCGGTCGGGGACGCCAGAGCATAGGCGCGGCTGCTGTCAGTTTCTGTCAGCAGTGTCGCGGCCGCGTCCGGTGTGCCGACGCCAGCGGCGGATCAGCGCGTGGCGGCGCTCGGGGTAGCCTTCGCCGGTGTCTTCGAGGGCGCGCACGCGGTCGGCGCGGAAGTGGCGGAAATCGCCGCGCAGTTCGCACCAGGCCGCGAACATGCGGGTCAGCGGGTCGTAGAAGGCCATGGCGAACGGCCAGACCGTGCGCGAAGTCGCGCCGCCCGCGGCATCGACATAGTCCATGCGCAGCTTGCGCTCATGCCGGATCGCATGGCGCAGCACCGGCAACCATGGCTCCGGCGTGCGGTTCTCCTGCCAGGTGGGCACGAACAGCCCGCTGGTGTCGATGGCGATGCGCAGCGGCTCCGGCAGGGTGGCGCTGATGCGCGACAGCGCGCTGCCGGCGGCTGCGGCAAGGCCTGCGTCCGCCTGGGCCTGCACCCAGCGCGCGCCGAGCACCAGGGCCTCGAGCTCGTCCTCGTCGAACATCAATGGCGGCAGCAGGAAGCCGGGCCGCATCCGATAGCCGACGCCCGGGTCGCCCTGGATGTCCGCGCCCTGCGCGCGCAGGCTGGCGATGTCGCGGTAGAGCGTGCGCGGGCTGACCGAAAGCGCCTCGGCGAGTTCGGCCGCCGAGACCGGGCGGCGCGCGCGGCGCAGGCGGTCGAGCAGGTGCAGCAGGCGTGCGGCGCGATCGGGCATGGCGACAGGGCTGGACTTTTATGTGAAGGTAACAATTGCCGCCTTACCGTGGCGGCTTCATCCACAAGGAATCGCCATGAGCAGCTTGACCGACGACATCTTCTCCCAGCTTTCAGGCCCGGCCCTGCAACAGATCAGCCAGCAACTTGGCACCGGCCAGACCCAGACGGCGGGCGCGGTGGCGGCGGCGCTGCCGTTGCTGCTGGGCGCGCTGGGCCGTAACGCGAGCCAGCCGCAGGGCGCGGAGGCGCTGTTCGGCGCACTGGGCCGTGACCATCAGGGCGCTGCCGGCATGGGCATCGGCGACATCCTCGGCGCGGTGCTCGGTGGCGCCCAGTCGCGCCAGACCGATGGTCTGGGCCAGCTTGGCCACATCTTCGGCGGCCGCCAGCAGCAGGCGGTGACCGGCCTTGGCCAGGCGACCGGCCTTGGCAATGACAAGGCGCAGACCCTGCTGAAGATCCTTGCGCCGATCGTCATGGCCTAACTTGCCAAGCGCATGTTCGGCCAGCAGCAGGCCGCGCAGCCGGCCAGTGCCGGGCTGCTTGGCGACATCCTCGGCCAGGAGCGTCGCCAGGTGCAGCAGGAAGGCGGGCTGGGTGGCGGTCTGCTGGGTGCGGTGCTGGACCAGGACGGCGATGGCCAGCTTGGCATCGGCGACATCCTCAAGGTGGGGATGGGCATGATGGGCGGTCGTCGCTGAGTCCCGGCCCTTTTAGGACGCATGCAGGACGCGAGGCCGCCTTCGGGCGGCCTTTCGCGTTTCCGGGTGAACGCGCGGTTCACCGTGCGGAGACGAAAATGCGCGGATGGCTTCCGGAAACGCCGCGGCTGATGGCGCCGCCGAAAAACGCATCGCCACCCGCGACCTGACCCAGGGGCCGATCGGCAGCACGCTGCTGGTCTTCGCGCTGCCGATCCTCGCGGGCAACGTGCTGCAGTCGCTCAATGGCTCGGTCAACGCGATCTGGGTCGGGCGCTTCCTCGGCGAGGCCGCGCTGGCCGCGACCGCGAACGCCAACAACATCATGTTCTTCCTGCTTGGCGCGGTGTTCGGCGTCGGCATGGCCGCGACGATTCTGGTTGGGCAGGCAATGGGCCGCCACGACGTACTGGGCGCCAAGCGGGTGATCGGCACAAGCACCACGTTCTTCCTCGGCGTCTCGGTGCTGGTGGCGATCGCCGGCTGGCCGCTGTCGCGCCACATCCTCGACTGGATGGGGACGCCGGCCGATGCGCTGCCGCTGGCCGAGGCCTATCTCCGGATCATCTTCCTCGCGGTGCCCTCGCTCTACCTGTTCGCTTCGGTCACCGCGCTGCTGCGCGGTGCAGGGGATACCCGTACGCCGTTCTGGTTCCTGTTGCTGGTGGTGCTGCTGGATGTCGTCATCAACCCGCTGCTGATCTTCGGCCTCGGCCCGTTCCCGGAGATGGGCATCGCCGGCTCGGCGATGGCGACGCTGGTGTCGAACCTGCTCGGGCTGACGGCGATGCTGCTGTGGCTGTGGAAGCGCGACCATCCGCTGTGGCTGCATCGCGCCGAACGCGGCTTCTACCGCCCCGACTTCGCCATCCTCAAGGCGCTGGTGGTGAAGGGCGTGCCGATGGGATTGCAGATGGTGCTGGTCTCGCTGGCGATGATCATGATGATCTCGATGGTCAACCGCCACGGCATCGAATGGGCCTCGGCCTACGGCGCGGCGCTGCAGCTCTGGAACTACGTGCAGATGCCGGCCATGGCGATCGGCGCGGCGTGTTCGTCGATGGCGGCGCAGAACGTCGGCGCCGGCAACTGGGCGCGGGTCGATGGCACCGCGCGCACGGGAACCCTGTTCAACTTCCTGCTGACCGGCGCACTGATCGCGCCGATCGTGCTGCTCGACCGCCACACGCTCGGCCTGTTCCTGCCCGAAGGCAGCGCGGTGCTCGAGAACGCGCGCCAGCTCAACCACATCGCGGTCTGGTCGTT
Organism: Pseudomonadota bacterium; assembly: GCA_023393895.1. The sequence continues at coordinate 15,566 of JAEXBT010000103.1, read as the reverse complement.
CCTGTTCTTCGGCGTCAACTTCGTCATCTCCGGCGTGGTGCGCGCAACCGGCGCGGTAATCCCGCCGTTGCTTATCCTGGCACTGGCGCTGTGGGGCATCCGCATCCCGTTCGCCAGCCTGATGCAGCCGGTGCTCGGCGTGGATGCGATCTGGTGGAGTTTCCCGGTCAGCGCGCTGTCGGCGATGCTGATGTCGATCGCTTACTACCGCTTCGGCCGATGGCGCGAGGCGCGGATGCTCGAACGCCCGCCATCGCCGCCGCCCGATATCGACGAGATCGCGGTGCCGGCCGGGCTCATCGCCGCGCCCAACAACCCGGTCGCCGACTGCTGCCCACGGACCACGCCGCACCGCCATCTCGACGATGGCCGCGTGGTGCCGGCATGACGCGGCGGTGGCATCCTCCCTCCATCCCCCGAACGGAAACGCCATGCACCTGATTCGCCCTGTCCTGTTGCTTGTCGCCGCCGCGGCAATGGCCGCCTGCGCCCCGGTGCCGGTGAAGACGCCGCCACCGCCCGCGCCACAGGCGTCGGAACCCGCGCCGCCGCCCGAACCCGAACCGGCACCGCGGCCCAGCGGACCGGTGGTGGTCGCGCCGAGCGCACAGGAACTCGCGCGATTCCAGTCGTGCATGTCGGGCCTGCGCGCGCCTGCGCTGGCCGCGGGCGTCAGCGCCAATGCCTTCGACCAGCATGCAATGACGGTCGTGCCCGACATGGGCGTGCTGCCGTTGCTCGACCGGCAGCCGGAGTTCTCCACGCCGCTGTGGGATTACCTGGCCGCGCTGGTCGATGCCCGGCGCATCCGCGAGGGCCGCGAGCGCCTGACGACCCATGCCGCGCTCCTGCAACAGGTGCAGGCGCGTACCGGCGTCGATCCAGCCACGGTGGTCGCGGTCTGGGGCGTGGAAAGTGATTACGGGCAGAACTTCGGCAAGCGGCCGTTGCTGCAGTCGCTGGGCACGCTGGCCTGCTTCGGTCGTCGTCAGCCCTTCTTCCGCAGCGAGTTCTACGAAGCGCTGAAGATCGTCCAGCGCGGCGACGTGCGCGTGCAGGACATGGTCGGGTCGTGGGCCGGCGCCTTCGGTCATACCCAGTTCATGCCATCCACCTTCAACCGCATCGCCGTGGATTTCGATGGGGATGGCCGCAAGGACCTGGTCGGCAGCATCCCCGATGCGCTGGGCTCCACCGCCAATTACCTGGTGCGTTCGGGCTGGCGCACGGGCCAGCCGTGGGGTTACGAGGTGAAGCTGCCGGACGGCTTCAATACCGCACAGGCCGGCCGCACCAGTCGCAAGCCGCTGTCGCAGTGGCTTGCGCAGGGCGTCACCCGCATCGATGGCGGTGGCATCGACTTGCCCGGGGATACCCGTTCCGCGGTGCTGGTGCCGACCGGCGCGAACGGCCCCGCTTTCCTCGTGTTCAAGAATTACGACGCGATCTACAGCTACAACGCCGCCGAGAGTTACGCGTTGGCGATTGCGCTGCTGGCCGATGCGCTGCGTGGGCAGCCCGGCCTGCGCACCGCCTGGCCGACGGACGATCCCGGACTCGGCCGCGACGAGCGCGTGGAACTGCAGCGCCTGCTGCTCGCGCGGGGCCATGCGATCGGCGCGGCTGATGGCGTGCTCGGCAGCGCCAGCCGCGAGGCGATCCGCAAGGAGCAGGCGCGGCTGGGCATGAACGTGGACGGGCGGGCCGGACAGAAGCTGCTGGAGGCGCTGAAAGCCGGCCGCTGACCACGCGCGATGTCACAGGGTCGCGGAATTTGCGACCGCGCTCCGGCATCATGCAGCGATGACCGATGCCGCCAGTCCCGCACCGCCGCTGCCGCGGATTGACACCACCCGCGACACCGAAGGACTGGTGATCCTGCGCGCCTCCCGGCTGGAGGCGCTGCTCGATCCCTTCCGCGACCTGCTCGCCGCCACCTGGCCGGACAACCCGTTGCAGCCGCAGACGGTGATCGCCGCGCACCCCGGCATCAAGCAGTGGCTGACGGGCGCACTGGCGCGACGGATGGGGCAGGGCGGCATCGTCGCCAACCTCGAGGTGGTGCTGCCGAGCACCTGGATCGACCGCCTTGCGCAGGCGCGGCTGGGCGAACAGGCGGTTGCGTTGCCGCGCTACCAGCGCGCGCAGCTGCGCTGGAACCTGCATGAATGGCTCGGCGATGCCGCCGCGGTGCCGGGCCTGGACGATCCGCGCATCGTCCGCTTCCTCGAACCCGGTCAGGGCGATGCCGCCGAACGCGCACGCCGCCGTTACCAGCTCGCCGACCGGCTGGCGAAGCTGTATTCGCAATACCTCGTGTACCGGCCTGACTGGCTGGCGGCCTGGCAGGCCGGCAAGCTGCGCTTCGCCACGGCGAAGGGGGACGACGCGGCACTCGCCGACACCGAGGCGCGATTGCTGGCGCCGCTCTGGCGGCACGCCGCGCAGGCCCTGGGGCCGCATCGCGCCGAGGTAATGGATGCCCTGATCGACGGGCTGCAACGCGACGACGCCCCACGCACGCCGCTGCACGTCTTCGGCGTCAGCCATCTGGCCCCGCGCGAGCTCGAGGCGCTGCGCGTGTATGCCGAGCGTACGCTGGTCGCGCTCTACCTGCCCGACCCCTGCCGTGACTACTGGGGCGTGCTCGACCATGCAGGTGCCAGCGCGCCGGCGTGGCGCGCGCAGGAGGCCCGGCTGCTCGAATCGGCGGGGGAAGGCGAGTGGTGGCATCCGCAACGCCACGAGTTGTTGTCGCGCTGGGGCCGGATGGGCCAGCACTTCTTTTCAGCCGTGGCCGAAGCCGGGGTGCGCGAGGACATCCGCCACGGCGCCGACCTCGACGACGCCGTGCCAGCCAATCGCCTGCAACGCGTGCAGGCCAGCATCCGTCGCCTTGATGAAAGCGTGATGCGGCCGCCAGCCAACATTGACGCCGAACTGGCCGATGCGTCCCTGCGAGTGCATGCCTGCCACACGCCCAAGCGTGAGCTGGAAGTGCTGCGCGACGCCATGCTCGACGCCCGCGCGGCCGGCATCGCGCCCGGCGAGATGCTGGTGATGGCACCGGATATCCGCCGCTACCTGCCGCTGATCCCGGCGGTGTTCGGGGAGCCCGGCAGCGCCCGCAGCGTCTTGCCCTATCACTTGGCGGACGTGCCCATCGCCAGCCGGCACCCGCTGTTCGCGGCCTTTACGCGCCTCTTGCAGCTGGCCGGTGCGCGGGTCACCGCCCCGGAGATCGTCGATCTCATGGCGATGCCGGAGATTGCGCGCAGGTTCGGGCTGAGTGCTGCGGCCTTCGACGCCCTGCAGGGGCTGCTGGCCGACAGCCGCGTCGCCTGGTCGCTGGATCCTGCCCATCGCGCCACGTTCGGGGTGCCGGAGGTGGCCGAACACGGTTTCGCTTGGGCGCTGGACCGGATGGTCGCCGGCCACCTGTACGTCGATGACGCCGAGGATGCCGCACATGCGCTGCACCTGCCCGATGGCACCGAACTGCTGCCGATCGCGGGCGTCGAAGGCGACCGCGCCGTGGCGATGGCCGCGCTCGATGGCCTGCTGGCCGTCCTGCATCGGATCCAGTCGCTGTCCGGCCGCAGCCTGCCGGCAAGCGACTGGTCCACGGAACTGGTCGCGCTGGCGGGACAGGCCCTTCGGGTGGCACCCGGTGACCGCGCCGCGCGCGACGCCTGGGACACGTTGCTGCAGCAGTTGCGTGCGCTGCAGGCGGAAACCGTGGCGGCCGGCGTCGATCCCGAACTGCACTGGACCGTGGTGCAGGATCGCGTCCTCACCGCACTTGATGCGGTGCCCGAGCGGCAGCCGTTCCTGCTGGGTGGTGCCACCTTCTGCGGGATGGTGCCGCAGCGGGCGATCCCGTTCCGCTTCATCGCCGTCCTCGGGCTCGACGAAGGTGAATTCCCGCGCACGCCCAATGATGGCGGGCTTGACCTGATGGCGAAGCTGCGACGCCTCGGCGATCGGGAACAGCGCAGCGACGACCGCTATCTCTTCCTCGAGACGCTGATGTCGGCGCGTGACCGGCTGCACCTGAGCTGGATCGGCGAGGGCGTCGCCGATGGCCAGCCGCGCAACCCGGCCGCGCCCCTGGCCGAACTGATGGCGATGCTCGAACGCGCCGACGCCCAGACCGATGCCGTCACCGTTCCGCTCGAGGGCGGCGATGAAGACGCGCCGCCCACGCTGGCGCAGACGCGGGCGTGGCGTGTGGCACATCCACTGCAACCGTTCGATGCGCGCTATTTCGGCGGCGATCCGCGCCTGTACACCTTTGATGCACGACAGGCGCCGCTGCGCAAGATCGCGACGAGGGATGCGGCGGCGAATGATGACGGATCGGCCGCGCACGCTGCCCGCACCGATTCCGGCAGCCCTTGGCCAGCGCGCCTGCGTTTGCACGACCTGCGTCGCTACTGGCGCGATCCGGCCGATGACCTGCTGGAGCGATGCGCTGGCGCCGACCTTGCCGGGTTGTCGGGGCAGGTGCTGGGTGGAGAGGAACCACTGGCCGACCGGCTGCCGGCGTTCGCGGGCGTCGCCCGCCGCGTGTTCCTTGCCGGCGATGCCGCGGATGCGGAAGCACCCGCGCCCGATGCGCTCCGGCTTTCCGGCCAGTTGCCGAGTGGCCGCGCCGGGGAAAGCGCGTGGCACCACGAAGCCGGGGTCGTCGCCCAGTTGCGCGAGGCCGCGAAACGCGACGGGGTGGAGATCGGCGTGCCGAAAAGCATCGAGATCGAACTCGCGCTCGACATCGACGGCCATCCGCTCGTGCTGCAGGGCGCGGTGCAGGCCTTCGTTCGCATGGACGGCGGGTTGCAGGTGGTGGCCTGTCCGGTCGGCAACAAGGGCCTGAAGGCGGTGAATGAAGTCGGGTTTTCGCAGATGCTGCCGCTGTACCTGGACTGGCTCGCGTTGCGGCTCGCTACGCCGGTCGAGGTGCCGGTCCGCGTCGCCATCCTCTGCAGCGATGCGCCGGAACCGTGGGCGCTGGCATTGAACGAGTGGGATGCCCGGCTGCAGGCCGGCGCGGTATCGATCGAGCGCGTGCGTGACCGCCTGCAGCGCTTCACGGGTTGGATGCTCGAAGCCCCGGCGCACCCGTTGCGCTGGTTCCCGCACAGCGCGCAGGCGGTGGTCAATGCCGCGGAATCCGATCGTTCGGAAAAACTGCAGCAGGCCTGGCTCGGTGGCTTCAATGCCGGGGAGCGCGACCGCGCGCCGGGTCACATCGCCCTGCTGGCAGGGGACGAGCGGTTCGATATGGACTCGGCCGCCTCACGCGCGTTGATCGCGTTCGCCCTGCAGGTGCAGCAGGCGATCTACATGGACGACCCGCCAGGTGACGCGGAGGCCGGGGCATGAGCCGGTTCGACAGCTGGCAGGCGTTGCAGCTGGACGCGCCGGCGCGGGTGCTGGTCGAAGCCAGTGCCGGTACCGGCAAGACCTGGACGATCGCCGCGCTCTATCTGCGACTGTTGCTGGAGGCGGGCGTGACGCCGCGCCAGGTGGTGGTCGCGACCTTCACCAATGCCGCCGCCGCCGAGCTGCGCGAACGCCTGCGCCGGCGCCTGCAGCAGGCCGAGCGTGCGGCCGATGGCGATGCCTGCGCCAGTGATGCCGTGGACGACTGGCTCGCTGCGCGGTGGGAGGGGCGGATGGACAGGCGCGAAGACGATCTGCGCCGGCTGCGCATCGCCTTGGCGGAACTCGACATGGCGCCGATCGGCACGCTGCACGGTCTGTGCGCTCGAATCCTGCGCGAGCATCCGTTCGCCGCCGGTGGCCGCTTCGAGCCCTCGGAGCTGGTCGATGGCGCGGTGTTCGAGCGCGAACTGCTGCAGGACCTCGCCCGCACCCTACTGCAGGGCGACGAGGCGACGCTGGATGCCCTGTGCCCGCCAGCGCCACGTGCGCTGCTTGCCGGGCGCTGCCCGGATGCCGCGTGGCTGGCTCCGCTGTTGAAGCCCGGATTGCGCATCGACACCACTGATGTGGACATTGAACCACCTGCAGGCATCGCCGGCATTCTTCGCGCCGGTTCGCGTGATGGCCTGTTCGGCAAGAACAGCAAACTGCCGCGCGTATGGCGGGAAGTCGCCGACGCGGTCGATGCCGGCGACCTCGAGGTCATCACCCCCGAGCAGTGCAAGACACTCTTGATGGAGGATGGGGCGAAGGGCGTGTTGAAAGGCCAGGAGTCCGATCCGGACCTGTTGCGCGCCCTCGACGCCTCGCCCAGCTTCGCGAGATGGCTGCAGACCCGGACCGAGTACTTCCAGCTCATGCTGCGCCGCCACGTGCGCGACTGGAGCCTGGCGCGCAAGCAGGCGTGGATGCAGCGCCACGACCGCATCTGCTTCGACGACCTGCTGGGCATCGTCCATGCGACGCTGCTGAACGAGCGCAAAGGCGATGCGCGGCCACTGGCCGACGCGCTGTTCGCGGCCTGGCCGGTGGCGCTGGTCGACGAGTTCCAGGACACCGACGACCTGCAGTACGGCATCCTCGATGCGATCTACCGCGCCGCCGATGGCACGCCGCGCGGCCGCCTGCTGATGGTCGGCGATCCCAAGCAGGCGATCTACCGCTTCCGTGGCGGCGACATCCACACCTATGCGCGCGCATCGAAGGAGGCGGGAGATCATCTCGCGCTTGCGGTGAACCAGCGCTCCACCACCGCCTATGTCGAAGCGGTCAACGCGTTCTTCGCGGCTGCCGGCCCGGCGCTGGACGCCAACGGTGGTGCCTCCGGCATCGCCTATCTGCCGGTCGAGGCGGCCGGGCGTGCCGATGCCCATCCCTACGCGATCGACGGCGCGCCTGTCGAGCGACCGCTGGTGATCCATGACCGCGCCCACCCCGGCGACGACAAGGGCCGCCAGGTGGAAGACGCGCTTGAGGCCTGCGCCGGCCAGATCGCCGCCATGCTGGCCGATGGTCGCCACACCATCGGTGACCGACCACTGCACCCGCGCGATATCGCCGTGCTGCTTCCGGACAACCGCCAGGTGACGCGCCTGCGCACGCTGCTGGAGCGGCGCGGCGTGCCCTGCGTCAGTCAAGGGCGCGACAGCGTGTTCGCCGGCGATACCGCGCGTGACCTGCAGGTGGTGCTGCACGGCGCATGGCATGCGGAATCGCGGCAGAAGATCCGCGCCGCGTTGCTCACGCCGCTGCTCGGAATGTCGCTGCCTGGCCTCGCTGCGCTCGATGGCGATGCGGACGCATGGCAGGCGATCAGCCTGCGTTTCCATGACTGGCGGCAGAAGTGGCGACGGGGCGGGGTGACCGCGCTGGTGGACGCGCTGATCGCCGAGTACGGGCGCGACCTGCTGGCGCGCGAGGACGGCGAACGCATCCTCACCGACCTGCGACACCTGGGCGAACTGTTGCAGGCGCAAGCGGGCAGCGGAATGGGTGAGGGCGAATTGCTGGCGTGGCTTGCTGCGCAACGCGAAGGGAGCGGCGATAGCGAGGAGGAGCGCGAGGCGCGCCAGCTGCGGATCGAGTCCCAGTCACCGCGTGTCAGGCTGCTGACCCTGCATGCCAGCAAGGGCCTGGAATTCCCGATCGTGTTCCTGCCGTTGCTGTCGATGCACGAGGGCCGCGACGAGCGGGGCCGCGCGGTCACGCAGCACGATCCGGCCAGCGGTGGACGCAGGCTTTGCATCGACGCCCGGGCGCAGGTGGCGGATTGCCGCGAGGCGCAGGACGAGCGGTTCCGCGTGCTTTACGTTGCGTTGACCCGCGCCATCCATGCCTGCCATGTGTTCACCGTGCCGGAGCCCGAACGCGACGAGCGCAAGGGGCGCAGGCGTGGCAAGGGTGCGCTGCGCAGCCCGCTCGACGTGCTTATGGAGCGCATCGGCCCGAAGGGTCGCATCGACAGCGCTGCGCGCATCGAATGGCGCACGGGCTGGGCCCAGCACCCCGACGCCTACTACCGCGCCCCCGAAGCCGCGATGCTCGAACGACCGGTGCGGGCGATGCCGGCTCCGCCTGCCTCGCCGCTGCCGGCGCGGCACAGCTTCAGCTCGCTGAGCGGCGGTCGCCATGCAGGCGATGCCGGCGCCGAAGCGCCCGCCGAGGACGAATCCACATCCGCATACGGTCATGATGAGGACGCGTCCGACACGACATCCGCAAGCGTGCCCGAGCCCGAGCATCCCGCATTGCTGGCGCTGGCGAAGCCGCGCGGTACCGCGATCGGCAATGCCCTCCACGATGTGCTGGAACAGCGCCGGATTGGCGAACCGCTGACGGCCCAGCTGCCGTTGCTGGAATCGATGCTCCGCGCGCGCAACCTGCTACCGGAGGGTCCGGCCGGCGTTCGCCTCTGCCGCGCCTGGGCCGAGCGGCTGGACGGGGCGCTGGCGGTACCGCTCGGTGACGGCGTGCCGGCGCTGGACACGCTGGCCGCCGCCGACCAGCGCGCCGAAATGGAGTTCCATTTCGCGCTGGCACCGACTTCTCTCGATCGGTTGCGCGCGGCCTGCGCCGCGCACGGCGCACCCGACCTGGTGCCAGCCAGCGATCGTCGCATCGCCGGACTCATGACCGGCAAGATCGATCTGCTGTTCCGCCAGGGGGAACGCTTCCATGTGCTTGACTACAAGGGCAATTTCGAAGGCACGCGGCTCTCCGGCTATGCGCCTGAGGCGCTGGCGCGGGTGATGGATCGCCACCAGTATCGTTTCCAGGCGCTGCTGTACGCGGTTGCGCTTGATCGCTACCTGCGCCTGCGACTGCCCGGCTACCAGCGCAGCAGGCACCTCGGCGAAGTCTGCTACCTGTTCCTGCGCGCGGCCGGACTCGCGCCCGGCATCGGCATCTGGCGGCACCGCTATCCCGATGCCCTGATCGATGCGGTTGATCAGGCGCTGCCCTCCGTCGAAGGAGATGCCGCATGAAGGCCGCGGGCACATCACTGCGTTTTGATCCACTGCCGATCGGCAGCGAAGAGGACTGGGGCGCGCTGCAGACCGCGATCGCCCGCTGGGTGCTTGCCCATGGCGGCGACGCCCGGCTTGCGCGCACGGCCGCCGCCGCCAGCCTGGCCGACACGAACGGTGACAGCGCGCTCGCCATCGACGATGCGGAAACGCGGCGGTCCCTCGCCGCGATGCCCTTGGTGGGTGATGCCGCCTCGCCGTTCGTGCTCGACGGCGGCCTGTTCTACCTGCGCCGCAACTTCGCCCGCGAATGCGCTGTCGCGGCGATGCTGCGCGAACGCCTCGATGCCCCCGCAACGCCTGCGCTTGTCGCCATCGATCCCGACACGCTGTTCGCCGATGCGACCGATCCCGCCATCGCCGGTCAGCGCGCTGCGCTCCACAAGGTCCGCGGGCGCGCGTTGTTCGTGCTGACGGGTGCGCCCGGCAGTGGCAAGACCACCACGGTGCTGCGCATGTTGATGCTGCTTGCACGCGAACACGCCGGGTACCGGGACAACGAGTGGCCGCGGATCGCACTGGCGGCACCGACCGGCAAGGCCGCACAGCGCATGCGGCAGTCGTTGCTCGACGCCACGCCTGGCGGGTTCCCGGCCGCTTGGCACGAAGCGCTCGCCCACGTGCAGGCGCGAGCGAGTGAAGCCGGCACCGTGCATCGACTGCTTGGCATGCGTGGCGATGCCGGTACGCCACGATTCGACAGGGCACGTCCGCTGCCGATCGACCTGCTGGTGGTCGACGAGGCCTCGATGCTGGACCTGGCGATGCTGCGACGATTGCTCGCCGCGATGCCGGCATCGGCGCCACTGATCCTGGTCGGTGATGCCGATCAGCTTGATTCGGTCGGCACCGGGTCGGTGCTGCAGGACGTCGTCGCCGCGTTCGGCGAGGATGACGCGCACCTGCAGAGACTGAGGCACTCCTTTCGCGCCGATCGCGTGTTGTTGCCGCTCAACGAGGCTGTGCGGGCTGGTGATGCTGCAGGTTTTTTCGCCGCGTTGGACGCCGCATCACCACAGGCATCGCTTCGGTCGCTGGACGGTCGGGGGACACTTGCCGATGCGCTCAAGGCATGGGGCGAGGGCCTGCTGGCGGACATCCGTGCGGGTGGCCTTGACGATGTGATCGATGAGACGGACGGCGATCGCATCATCCACGCCCTTCGCGTGCTGCGCAGCCGGCAGTTGCTGTGCGCGTTGCGAGAGGGTCCGTTCGGCGCGACGGGTGCCAACACCGCCCTCGAGCGACAATTGGCGACGGCCCTGCAACCCGAAGCAGCAACGGCGGGCGAGGGCGCGCCGTGGTATCCGGGGCGGCGCATCCTCATCACCCGCAACGATCCGGCCTCGGGCCTGTTCAATGGGGACATCGGACTGTGCCTGCGCGGTCCGGACCGACTGCGCGTCTGGTTCGACGGCGAAGAGGGACCGCGTGTGTTCGAGATCGCCGAGCTGCCCGCGCACGAGTCCGCGTTCGCGCTGACCGTGCACAAGGCGCAGGGCTCGGAGTACGAAGAGGTGGCGGTACTGCCGCCACCTCGGGCGGATCATCCGCTGCTGTCGCGGCAATGGTTCTACACCGCGATCTCGCGCACTCGCCATCGAGTGGAGATATGGGGCAGCGAAGCGGTGATCACGGCCGCCATCACTTCACCTGCGCGACGTGTCAGCGGCCTGGGCCCGCGCCTCGACAGGCCGGACTGATCGGGCGGATTCACGCAGCGTCGGCACGCATGCCTCACCATGTGCGGATGACACGTCACAGACAACGCCTCCATCGCGAGCTGGCCACGCTCGGTTCCGACGCGCCGCAAGTGATCGCGATGCGGATGGGCCGGCTGTGGATGAGCGGCCTGCAGCCGATGGCGCGTGCCGCCGATCGTCGCGAATGGCAGCGCATGCAGCAGGAGAAGCTCGATGCCTGGCAGGCGGGCAGCCGCGCAATGGGCCGCGAGGCGATGCGCATCCAGCAGCGCTGGATCGGCCAGTGGATGCAACTGGCGATGCAGCCGTGGCGCTGGCCCGGGCAGGACTGGATGTCGATGGCGCAGCGCGATGCGGAAAACCTGCTGGCTTCCGGCCTGGCACCGGCACGGCGGCGGGTGGAAGCCAATGCGCGTCGGCTGCGGCGGGCGCCGCTGCGCTGAGCGCGATGGCGCTGCCGTCTTCGCCTGCCTGTGCGCGCAACCGCGAGCCGATCCTGGCGGTGCTGCGCCGCCACTTCGCCGATGTCCGCCGCGTGCTGGAGATCGGCAGCGGTACTGGTGAGCACGCGGTGCATTTCGCCGCCGCGCTGCCGCATCTGGCCTGGCAGCCGAGTGAGCGCCCCGAAGCGCTGGATGGCTTGAACGAACGGATCCACCAGGCCGCGCTGTCCAACCTGCGCATGCCCTTGCCATTGGCCGCGCAGGCCTCGCCGCATCCGCTGATGCCCGCAGGCCTCGCCGCGGATCCCGAGACCTTCGCGCGGCTTATCGATGGTGGCAACGATGGTCGCGGCTTCGATGCGGTTTTCAGCGCCAATACCCTGCACATCATGGGTTGGCGGGAAGTCGAAGGCCTGTTTGCCGGCTTGCCCGCACTGCTCGCCGAAGGCCCGGCCATGCTCGCCCTGTACGGGCCGTTCAACCGCGGCGGCGGCTACACCAGCGAAAGCAATCGCGAATTCGATGCGTGGCTGAAGGCGCGCGATGTGCGCTCGGGCATCCGCGATTTCGAGGCGGTGGACGTGCTGGCACGGGGAATCGGGTTCACCCTCGTCGATGACGTGGCCATGCCGGCCAACAACGCGCTGCTGCTGTATGCGCGGCGTTCAAACTGAACACTTGCAGGCGAGGAGCCGCCGGATTCACCTTTCCATCCGTGCTTGCGCGACAGGCTCGTGACTCCCCCCGCAGAGAAGGTTTCGTATGTCCCACACGCATGAACTCACCACGGTCGAGCATCTCGACCTGCAACGCTACCTCGGCACCTGGTATGAAATCGCGCGCAAGCCGATGTGGGCCGAGGACACCGCGGCCAGCGACATCACCGCCACCTATTCGCTGAACGAGGACGGTTCGGTGAAGGTGCTCAACCGTTGCTTCGACGAGGACGGCGAATTCGAGGACTCCGAAGGCCGCGCCACGCCCGTGGATGGCGACAACGCCCGGCTGGAAGTGAGCTTCATGCCGCAGGGCCTGCGCTGGGTGCCATTCACCAAGGGTGACTACTGGGTGATGAAGCTGGACCCCGGCTACAACTTCTCGCTGGTCGGCACGCCCGATCGCAAGTACCTGTGGCTGCTTGCGCGTGATGCGCATCCGGCCGAGGCCACCGTGCAGGAATACCTGCAGCATGCAGCGAGCCAGGGCTTCGACCTGTCCGACCTGATCCGGCCCGCGCAAAGTGGCCGCGTCCCGGCCGATCCTGACGCCGCCCAAGGCTGAACACGGCTTCGCAACGGCTTGAGCGGGTGACGCCAAGCCGTTGATTCCACTCGCGTCCCAATCCCTGAGACTGTCCTGCGGTCTGATCCGATGGCCGGCGCCCCTTGCCCGCGCATCAAAAGGTAAATAGATTTTTACCATGACCGACAAACTCACCCCGCGCCAGCAGGCCGTCCTGTCCTTCATCCAGCGCCACCAGCGGGACGAAGGCCTGCCGCCCACGCTGCAGCAGATCGCGGACGCCTTTGGCTTCGCCCAAGCCTGCGCCGCGCACAAGCACGTGAAGCGGTTGCAGGAAGGCGGCCACCTGCAGGTGCTGCCGGGGCAGGCGCGTGGCATCCGGTTGCCGGCGTTGAAGCCGCGCCGCCGTGGCGGGGAAGACGTGATGACGTTGCCGGTGCTCGGCCGTGTGGCGGCGGGCATACCCATTGGCGCGGATGCCGGCGTGCACCGCGAACTGCGGCTGGACCCGGCGCTGTTCTCCATGCGCCCGGACTACCTGCTACGCGTGCAGGGGGATTCGATGATCGACGAAGGCATCCTCGATGGCGACCTGGTCGCGGTGCGGCGTGCCAGCGATGCCCGCAACGGGCAGGTGGTCGTTGCAAGGCTGGAAGGCGAACTCACCATCAAGCGGCTTGAACTGGCGCGCGATGCCGTGCGCCTGTTGCCGCGCAACCCCGCGCACGCGCCGATCGATATTCCGACCGGCAGCGACTTCGCCATCGAGGGCCTGTACTGCGGTCTGGTGCGTGACGCATGAGTGCCGCGCCCGTCGCCTTGCAGGCGCTGCTCGACGCCCGCAGCGTGTGGCATGCGGGCCGCCGCGTGCAACACGACGTGCAGGCCGAACCCACCGGCCATGCCGCGCTTGATGCAATGTTGCCCAGCGCTGGCTGGCCGCGGGGTGCGTTGAGCGAACTGCTGATTCCCCATGATGGAGTGGGTGAACTGTCGCTGCTGCTGCCTGCGCTGGCCCGCGTGGCGAAACGTGGCGGCCGTATCGTGCTGGTGGCGCCGCCGTATGTCCCGTATGCGCCGGCATGGCAGCAACACGGCGTGGAGCTCGGCGCGATGACCGTGCTGGATGCCGCGCCGCGTGACGCACTGTGGGCGATGGAGCAATGCCTGCGCAGCGCCAGCTGCGACATCGTGCTGGGCTGGCCGCAGACCGGGGATGCGCAGGCGTTGCGCCGCCTGCAGGTGGCCGCGCATTCCGGCGGCTGCATCGGCGTGGTGATGCGCGATGCGAAACACGCCGCCAATCCTTCACCAGCCGTGTTGCGCCTGCAGCACACGGGCGAAGGCTGGCGTGTGCGCAAATGCCGTGGCGCCGCCGTGCCGCAACTGGCGCTCGCGCTGGCGCACTGAGGCGAAGCGGTGCTGTACGCCTGCATCCTGTTGACCGACCTTGCCATGGACGCGGTGCAGCGCCGCCGCGCGGACCCTTCGCGCCCGCTGGCCTTGCTGGAGGGCCCGGCGATGCTACGCCGCGTGGCCGCGGCGAATGCGCCTGCACGGGAAGCCGGGGTGCGTCCCGGCATCAAGGCGGCCACCGCGCAGGCGCTGTGCGAAGGACTGGAAACGCTCGACGTTGCTGCCGCCGACGTGCCGCACTGGCATGGCTTCCTCGCGGCGTGGGCCTATCGCCACAGCTCGATGGTGACGATGCAATGGCAGCACGCACTGGTGCTGGAAGCGGCCGCCAGCTTCCGGCTGTTCGGGCCGTGGCCGCGGTTCGAGGCCAGGTTGCGCCAGGAACTCACGCTGCTTGGATTCCGGCATCGCATCGCGCTGGCGCCCGCGCCGCGTGCCGCGCGGGTGCTGGCAGGTGTCCGGGATGGGGTGGCGACGGAAGCCACCGCGCCGATGCAGCGTGCGCTGGATCAGGTCTCCGTTTCCGCTGCGTTGCTGCCTGGCGATGCCGCTTCGCGACTCATGCAGATGGGCGTGCGCCGCCTGGCGCAGTTGCGGGCCTTGCCACGCGATGGATTGCGCCGGCGGTTCGGTGCCGCGTTGCTGGATCATCTCGATGCGCTTTATGGCGATTGCGAGGATCCCCTCACGCTGTACCAGCCGCCGGACCGTTTCGATGCACGGGTGGAACTCGGTTACGAGACGGAAAACGGGCAGGCGTTGCTGTTCCCGCTGAAACGGTTGCTGGCCGACCTCGGCACGTTCCTCTCGATCCGCGATGGCGGCGTGCAGCAGTTCGACCTACTGCTGGAGCATGAGCGGCAAGGTTTCCTCGGCGAGAAGACACCGGAGGCCACGCGCGTGGACGTGGGCCTGCTGTCGGCCGAACGCGACACCGCGCTGTTGTTCGAGTTGGCGCGCAACCGGCTGGAACGCGTGGAAGTCCCGCGTGCGGTGGTTGGCATGCGGCTGGTGGCGGAAGCCTTGCCGCCATTCGCGCCGGCCTGCCGCGACCTGTTCGATGCGCGTCCGCAGCAGGCGCAGGACTGGCCGCAGTTGCGCGAACGGCTGCGCGCGCGCCTGGGTGACGAGGCGGTGTACCAGCTGCAATGCACGCCGGACCCACGGCCCGAGCGTGCCTGCCATCGCATGCGCGAAGGCGAGGCGGCCGGTATTGACGTGACTGCGTTGCCAACCCGTCCTACCTGGCTGTTGCCGCGGCCGATTCCGTTGCACGACCACCATCCACGCATCGTGCGTGGCCCGGAGCGGCTGGAAAGCGGCTGGTGGGATGGTGACGATGCGCGCCGCGACTACTACGTGCTGGAACTTTCCACCGGCCAACGGGCCTGGGCGTTCGCGCCTCCGGGGGAACAGCGTGGGTGGATGCTGCAGGGGTGGTTCGCGTGAGCTGGGACGACGCCATCAACGGCGTGGATGCCGACACGCCCGGCGGCCGCATGCCGCGCGCGTTGCGCATCGCACAGCAGGTACAGGCGATGCAGCCGGCCGCCAACGACGACCCTGCCGGGCATCTTCCCCCCTACGCCGAGCTGCATTGCCTGTCCGACTTCAGCTTCCTGCGTGGCGCGGCCAGCGCCGAGGAGCTGTTCGTGCGTGCCGCGCAATGCGGCTATGAGGCCCTGGCCATCACCGACGAATGCTCGCTGGCGGGCATCGTGCGTGCGCACGATGCAGCGAAGGCGACCGGGGTGAAACTCATCGTCGGCAGCGAGTTCACCCTGGCC
>JAEXBT010000026.1 GCA_023393895.1 Pseudomonadota bacterium | reverse complement strand
GCCGGCGGCGCGCTGATCGCCGCCGCCGGCGGGGTGGTGCTGCGCCTAAACGATCCGAACGCGGCCGACAGCCCGTTCGTCCCCTGCATCTTCCATACCTTGACCGGCTGGTGGTGCGCGGGCTGCGGCATCACCCGTGCGCTGCACGCACTGGTGCATGGCGATGTCACCACCGCCCTCGGCATGAACCCGCTGGCGGTGGGGCTGCTGCCGTTCGCGGCGCTTGCCTTTCTCTGGGGTGGCGGCATCCGCCCGCGCTGGGCGGCACCGGCCATCGCGTTCCTGTCCAGGCCGATGCCGTGGATCACGCTGATCCCCGCCTACTGGATCGCGCGCAACCTGCCGTGGCCGGCCTTCAGCTGGATGGCGCCCGGCTGAACTCAGGCGCGTTCGCCGCCTGCCCATCGCTCGATCAGCCAGCGCGAAATCGACAGCCGCGGCGACAGTCGCAGCGGTGCGTCCGGATGATCCACGCGCAGGGCCTCGATGATCTCGGCCCGGCCAAACCAGCGTGCATCCTCCAGTTCGTCCTGCGCAGTCTGCGGCGCGTCGGGTTCTGCGTGGGCGATGAAGCCCAGCATCAACGAACCGGGGAATGGCCACGGCTGTGAGGCGAGGTAGCGCGCAGCGGTGACGCGCACGCGGCTTTCCTCCCAGACTTCACGGGCGATGGCCTGTTCGAGTGACTCGCCGGGTTCGACGAATCCCGCCAGCGTGGAATAGCGGCGTGCCGGCCAGGAAGCCTGGCGTCCCAGCAGCAAGCGCTCGCCATCGCTCACCGCGACGATCACCGCGGGGTCGCTGCGTGGGTACTCGACGCGCCCGCAGGTCGCGCAATCCCCCTGCCAGCCGCCGCGCGAATAGGTGAGCGCGCCGCCGCAGGCCGGACACCAGCGGTGCGAGCCGCGCCAGTGCAGCACTGCGCGCGCCTGCGCGAACAACGTCGATTCAAAGGCCGACCATTGCGCTGCTGCGCCACGCAGGTCGAGCCGGACGATGTCATCGCCCCATGGCGCATCGCGCTGGGCAGCGAAGAAGCAGGCGTCGCCGCGACGGCCAAGGAACACCGCATCGGCAGGCGCACCGTCCTCGAGCAGCAGTCCGCCTTCGCCATCCATCCGTGCCTCGCCGCGGGCATCCAGCCACAGGCAATGCGCGTCACGCCGCCGGGCATTCAGGGCCGCGGCATCGCTACGCAGCTCATCGGCGCGGTCCAGCGCCTCGTCAATGAAGGCGAAGCCGGCGGACACGGCTCAGACCGTGAACGAGGAACCGCAGCCGCAGGTCGTCTTGGCGTTCGGGTTGCGGATCGAGAACTGCGCGCCGGCCAGTGTCTCGGTGTAATCGACCGTCGCGCCCATCAGGTACTGCAGGCTGAGCGGATCGACCAGCAGGGTCACGCCATCGGTGACCACGGCCAAGTCGTCATCGCCCTGGTTCTCGTCGAACTCGAAGCCGTACTGGAAACCCGAACAACCACCGCCCTGGATGTAAACGCGCAGCTTGAGCTCGGCGTTGCCTTCCTCGCTGATCAGTTCGCTCACCTTGGCCGCCGCCGACGTGGTGAACTGCAGCGGCGCATCCAGTTGCTGGTAGCCGGGCGCGGCGATGTCGGTCTGGGTTTCCATGCCACAAGGATGAGGGCGCGCGCGACGGGCTTCAAGCCTCGCCGGCGATGTCCTTCCAGTTGAATGCGGTTTCCAGCGGCTTGCCCTGCGCGGGTTGCAGCTTCACCACCAGCCGGGTCGGCACGAAGCCCGCAGGCAGCGCGAACTGGCCGTCGATGCGCTGCAGGTGGCGCAGCTGGTAATCGATGCCGGGGGCAGCGGGCTTCTGGCGCAAGGTGGCCCAGTCCAGCCGCTCCAGCTTGCCAGCGCGGCTGCCTTCGACCGCCAGCTTCAGGCTGCCCCGGCTGCTGGCGGCCTGCTCGCGGCCCTGGGTCAGGGTGACATCGAAACGCCAGACGTTCGCCGCCTGCGGTTGCACGTGCGCGGCGTGCACCGAAAGGCCGCGACGCTGCACGTCCGGACTGACGAAACGCTCGTAGAAGTCGAGATCCGCGCGCAACGCGGCGATCTGCTCGTCGCGCTCGGTCAGTGTCTGCTGCAGGTCCAGCATCGCCTGCCGGCTGATGCGGTCGGACTGGCGGACGGTCGCCAGTTCCTGCTGCAATGCCGCGCTCGGGCCGGCTTCGGGTGCGGGCGTATCCGCCACCGCACGCCGTTGCAGTCGCGCCTCTGCCCAGCCCCAGGCCGCGGCTGCCAGCGCAAGCAGCAGCAGGATCCACGGCAGGCGGGCCAGCTCGTTGTTCACCGCGTTCATCCTGCCCTGATACCCCTTAAGCCGCCATCAAGCAAGCATGCTGCATATACTCGGCCCGTGTGGCCCGTGGCGGCCACGTCGGGGGAACCACACATGTCCTTCCTGATCGAACTGCCGGGCAATCTTGACCTGTCGTCCATCCAGATGGGCTCGATGGCGCAGGCGCATGTATTCGCGATCGGCGTGCTGCTGGCGTGGCTTGCCGGCATCCGCGTGTACCTGACCGTCTTCGGCGTGGGCATCGCCGGGGCGATGGGCTGGATCGACCTTCCCAGCGCGCTGCAGGCGACCGAGTCGCCGTGGGTGCTGGGCGTGGCCGGGGCGCGGGCGCTGGCGGAATTCTTCGCCGACAAGATCCCGGGCGTGGACAGCGGCTGGGATCTGCTGCACACGCTGCTGCGCGTCCCCGTCGGCGCCTTCCTGGCGGCCGCGGCGATGTCGCCCGATGGCAGCCTGGGCACCGGCGTACTTGCCACCGGCGCGGGCGTGGCGCTGACCAGCCACCTGCTGAAGTCGAGTTCGCGCGCGGTACTGAACACCTCGCCAGAACCGGTCAGCAACTGGACCGCATCGATCGGCGAGGACGTCGTCACCGCCGGCGGGCTGGCGCTGGCCCTGGCCAACCCGTGGGTGGCACTGGCACTGGTGGTCACCGCAACGGTGCTGTTCGCGGCTTTCGTCTGGTGGGTCTGGCGGAAGCTGGCGCGGGGCGCGCGGCGCCTGATCGATGGCACGGCAAGCGCCGCCTCGGCGTCGGTGGAACCCCGACAATGAACCGCAGGGCCGCGTTCAGCGGCCCTCGCCCTCTCCCGGCCGCGAGGCCGCCCCGCGCTGGCTAGGCAGCCCGCTGCGCCGACGTGGCCGCTTCGCGCTGAAGCTGCGGACATCACGGTTGGGGGGCGGGATCGCGCCGTCGCCGGCAATGCCGCGCGCCAGCGGCGCCAGATGCTGCAGCGCCCGCGAATAGACCCCGCGCTTGAAGGTCACGACGTTCTGCACCGGATACCAGAAATCCACCCAGCGCCAGTGGTCGAACTCCGGGTGCTCGGTCAGGTCCAACCGCACATCGGCCTCGGATCCCACCATCTGCAGCAGAAACCACACCTGCTTCTGCCCGATGCAGACCAGCCGGTCCTTGTGGCGGATGGCGCGCGCCGGCAACCGGTAACGCAGCCAGCCCGGCGTTGCGCCCAGCACCTCGACGTGCTGCGGCAGCAGCCCGGTTTCCTCGCGCAGCTCGCGGTACATGGCCTCCAACGGGGTCTCGTCGGAATTCATGCCGCCCTGCGGGAACTG
The DNA here is from genome assembly GCA_023393895.1 of Pseudomonadota bacterium. The sequence continues at coordinate 346 of JAEXBT010000026.1, read as the reverse complement.
CCAGCCGTCCCGGCGCACCCGGCGGGCCCAGAACACCCGGCCATCCGGGTGCATGAGCACGATGCCCACGTTGGGGCGGTAACCGTCCGGATCGATCACGACGCGGACTCCTGAATGATTTGGGGATGACCCCCGCTGACCCGACTGTGCCATGCCCGGCGCGAACGGGGCAAGTCGCGGCACCCCGACGATCGACCGCATTGACGTCATCCGTGCGCGCGTGCAAAATTCCGGGTTCGCCGCGATGCGCGGCCACGGCTATGTAGCTCAGACGGTTAGAGCGCGAGACTCATAAGGTCAGGGTCATTCGGTAGAAATCTGAAAATTTGGCTATGTAGCTCAGACG
>JAEXBT010000206.1 GCA_023393895.1 Pseudomonadota bacterium | reverse complement strand
GAGGCCGGCATCCCCTTCATCTTCGACCCCGGCCAGGCGATGCCGCTGTTCAGTGGAGAGGAGTTCCGTACCTTCGTCGAGCAGGCCGATTACGTCATCACCAACGATTACGAGTCGAACCTGCTGCAGGAGCGCACCGGCTGGAGCGAGCGCGAGATCGCCAGCCGGGTGAAGGCGTTCATCGTCACCCGCGGACCGCGCGGCTGCGACATCTTCCACGACGGCATCAGCATCAACGTGCCGCCGGCCGAGGAGGAAGCGGTGGTCGACCCGACCGGCTGTGGTGACGCTTTCCGCGCCGGCATGATCTTCGGACTGCAGGGCGGCCACGATTGGCCGACCATCGGGCGCATCGGCAACCTGATGGGCGCGCTCAAGGTCAGCCACCACGGCACCCAGAACCAGCGTTTCGACTTCAGCGAGTTCAACCGCGAGTTCGAGCGCCAGTTCGGCTACGCGCTCTGACGGCCTGGCGGCATCCCAACGAAAAACGCCGGCGATTGCCGGCGTTTTTCGTTTTCCACGGCTGGGATGGCTCAGTTCCACTTCGGCAGCCGCGAGGCATCCAGCCCGCCGCTTTCGAAGGTGGCGATGCGCGTGCCCGACGGCTTCACCGGGAATTCGATCCGCACCTCCTTCGCGGACTTGAAGATGCGCCAGAGCGCGGCCTCGTCCTCGATGAACATGGCGATGGCCTCGTCGGTCTTGGGCCGTGAGCCGGCCAGCGTGCGCGCCTTGCCATCGACCTGCAGCTTGAGCCGGCAGCCCCCGTAACAATTGAAGTCGCCACGCTCGAGCACCAGATAGCTCGAGCGCCCCCACTCGGGATGGTCACGGAAGATCAGCTGCACGTTGCTGCGGCCATCCGCCAGTTCCACTCGCTCGCGCGCGCGAATCGACGCGGTGAGCTGACGACCCTTGCCGGCCGGGTTGTCCTGGTAATCCCAGAGCCCCTTGAGGCGGCGCTCGGCGCGTGCCGCCTTGGCCTTGCCCTCGACCTCGGCGAACAGCGGCCCCACCGCCTTCGCCGCTTCGGTCTGCGGGTAACGGCTGCGCAACTGGTCCGCCTGCGACATCGCCAGCTCCCAGTTCTGCGCGGCGACCGCATCGTCGAAGCCCTGCTTCAGCGGTGCGGCCTCGGTTTCCGCAGCCGCGGCCTGCGCGGCGGCCACCGCCTGCGGATCCTCCGGCGCGGCACAGGCCACCAGCGTCAGGACCAGCAATGCAGGCGAGAGCAGCCTGGGCGTCATTGCGCGCCCTGGCCCAGCGCCGCCTCCACCGAACCGGTGGTGATCGGGTGGTAGCCCGGCTTCGCCTTCTCGAACACCTGCCTGGCGAAGGCCAGGCCATCCGGCGTTTTCACCAGTTCGGCATAGATCGGCATGATCAGCTTGCGACGACCCACCCGCTCCAGGAATTTGCCGATCGCCGGGCGTGCCTCCACGTAGCCACTGCGCACGGTCAGCGGGTACCAGCGCATGGCGATCTCGCCATTCGGGGTGCCGGTGAACCCGTAGGCCTCATCCAGCTGCTTGAGCCTGTCCTGCGGCAGCGTGTCGCCCAGCCCCTCAAGGAAATGCGACCACTCCTGCGTGGACCAGTCGGCGGTGAGCTGGGGCGAGGGCAGCGTTCCATCCTGCAGGAAGCCGGTGCGCGCGGTCTGCACCACCGCGAACGGGCGCGCCTGCACCTTCGGCGCGAAGTCCGGGATGCCCGGTTCGTACACCCACTGCTCGATCTGCGCCATCGTGGCCTTGCCCGGGTGCTTGTCGACCAGGTTGGCCTTGATGTAGTCGAGGAACTGCTGGGTGGTGATCGACTGGAACGCAAACTGGTCGAAGTAGCCCTTCAGGAAGGGATCGAACACCTCGCGGCCATAGGTCTGCTCCAGCCACTGCAGCATCCACGCGCCCTTGGTGTAGACGGTGGACGACGAAGAGCCGTCCGGATCGGCCAGCTCACCTGGCTTGAGCGCCATCACCTGCAACTTGGGATCGAGAGTCTTGTACTCGCGGGCCAGCTCGTCGCGATCGATGACGTGCTCCATGTCGGCCATGTCCTGGCCGTACATCGCCTCGGTGATGCGGCCCTGCACGTAGGTGGTGAAGCCTTCGTTCAACCAGGCGTCGCGGTCGGTGGCGAAGGTGACCAAGTTGCCTGACCAGCTGTGGGCAAGCTCATGCGCGATCAGCGAGACCAGCGACTTGTCGCCGACGATCACCGTCGGCGTGGCAAAGGTGAGGCGCGGGTTCTCCATGCCGCCATACGGGAAGGACGGCGGCAGCACCAGCATGTCGTAGCGGTCCCAGCGGTAGGGGCCGTAGAGCTGCTCGGTGGTGACGATCATCTTCTCGGTGTCCTCGAATTCCTTCACCGCTTTGTCCACCATCGCCGGCTCCGCCCAGACGCCGCTGCGGGCGCTGATCGGCTTGAACACCAGGTCACCCGCGGCGATCGCGAGCAGGTAGGAGGGAATCGGCTGCGGCATCTTGAATTCGTACTCGCCGTCGCGCGCCGCGTTCGGATCGTTGTCGGCGCTCATCAGCACCATCACGTCCTCGGGCGAGGTCACCTTGGCGCTGTAGGTGAAGCGGATCTGCGGCGTGTCCTGCAGCGGCACCCAGCTGCGCGCGTGGATCTGCTGCGACTGGCTGAACATGAACGGCGTCTTCTTGCCCTCGGTCATCGCCGGCTCCAGCCACTGCAGGCCGGAGGCCGCGGGCGACGTGCGATAGGTCACGCGCACCTTGCCAGGGCGCTCGGGCGTTTCGATCGTGAGCTTGCTGCCCAGCACCTTGTCCGCGCTCGGCGCCAGCGCGAAGGTCAGCGGCTGCCACTGGCCATCGGCGGTTTCACCCTCGGCCTTCTCGATGGTCAGGTCGCGGGTGTCGAGCAGCAGCTGGGTGGCGGCCGGGTCCAGCCACTCCAGCGTGTAAGTGGCCGTGCCGGCCAGTTGCTTCTTCGTGAAGTCGACGTCGAGGTCGAGTGCAAGGTCCTTGGTGCGGACCTTGCCGGGCTCCGCGTAGGAGTGATCATCGACCACCGCCGCCACCTGGGCGGTCGTGGCCGCCGCCGGGGCCGTCGCCGCCGCTGTCGGCGTGGCCGCGGGCGTGGCCTCCTGTTTCTGGCAGCCCGCCATCAGGACGGCGGCCACGGAAAGCATCAGGACGGAATGGCGCATGGAGCGGTCTCGCAGAAAGGGAAACCCCGAGTGTAGCCTCCACCCGCACATGAACGGGCGAGGTGCCTTCCGGCACAGGCATGCGCCATCCCGTGTATTCACACTTCGCGCATTGTCCGCCCGCCCGCACTCATGACATTCGGCCTTCCACCCCTCGCGTTGCACGCCCTGTTCGCCCTGACCGCATTGCTGGCGCTGCCTACGCTGGCGCAGGACGTGCCCGCGCACGACATCCCGCGGCTCGCGGGCGGCGAAATCACCATCGACGGGCAACCGGACGAGCCGGCCTGGCGGCAGGCGCTGGTGGTGGACATCGCCTTCGAGGTCTCCCCCGGCGACAACATCCCCGCGCCGCAGAAGACCACGGTCCGGATCGGCCACGACGACCACGCGCTGTACATCGCCTTCGATGCCCGCGACACCGACCCCTCGCGCATCCGCGCCTACCTGCGTGATCGCGACGGTGCGTTCGACGACGACTGGGTCGGACTGTTCATGGACACCTTCGACGACCAGCGACGCGCCTACGAGTTCTTCGTCAATCCGCTCGGCGTCCAGATGGATCTCATCAAGGACGAGACCAACGGCGGCAGCGAGGACTCCAGCTGGGACGGGCTGTGGCGCAGTGCAGGCCGCATCACCGCCACCGGCTACGAGGTGGAGATCCGCATCCCGTTCTCCACGCTGCGATTCCGCGATGCCGCCGGCATGCGACGCTGGGGCATCGGCTTCTTCCGCAATTACCCGCGCGACAAGCGGCACCAGTTGATGTCGAACCCGGTCAGGCGCGGTGGCAACTGCCTGACCTGCACGCTGGAGAAATACCAGGGCATGGCAGGCGTACAGCAGGGACGCAACCTGGAAGTCGTGCCCAGCCTCACCGTGGGCCGTTCGGAAACACGCAGCCTGCGCGGCGGCGAATGGCACGGCGAGGGCTTCGATGTCCAGCCGGGGCTGGATGTGTCCTGGGCGCCCTCGCCAAACATGACGCTCAATGCCACGCTGAACCCCGATTTCTCGCAGGTGGAATCCGACCAGGCGCAACTCGACCTCAACCAGAGCTTCGCGCTGTATTTCGATGAAAGGCGGCCCTTCTTCATGGAGGGCGCGGACTACTTCAACACGCCGCTGCAGGTGCTTTACACGCGACAGATCGCCGAGCCCGACGCCGGCCTGCGCATCACCGGGCGCAGCGGTGCCGGCGCCTACGGCGCGCTGGTCGCCCGCGATGCGGTGACCCAGGTGCTGCTGCCTGGCGCACTCGGCTCCGGTTTCACCGTGCTGGAGCAGCCGGTGAACGTCGCGGTCGGCCGCTATCGACACAACATCAGCCAGCAGGCGACGCTCGGCGTCATCGGCACGTTCCGACAGGGCGATGGATACGCCAACGCCGTCGTCGGCGTTGACGGCCGCTGGCAGAACCGCCGGCACACGTTCTCCGCGCAGCTGCTCGGCAGCCAGTCGGAGTATCCGGCGACGATGAACCTGCACGACCACGATCCTTCCGGCAAGGCGATGCGCGGTAGCTACGGCTACAACAGCCGCCACTGGTCCTTCAGTACCTGGCACGAGCGGATCGATCCCGGCTTCCGCGCCGACCTCGGTTTCATCGGCCAGGTGGGTTACCGGAAGTCGCTGGTCGGCGGCGGACACACCTGGTTCCGCGACGGCAAGGGCTTCAACCGCATCAACGTGTATGCCGACTGGGACATGACCCACCGCGCCGATGGACAGCTGCTGGAACGCGAGTTCGAGGCGCAGCTCAACATCAACGGGCCGATGCAGGGTTACATCGGCCTGTCGCCACTGTGGCGCACGCGCTACTGGAACGGCGCGCTGTTCGACGAACGCAATTTCCACGCGGAAGGCAACATCCGCCCGAACGGGCGCCTGCGCCTCGGGACGTTCATGGACTTCGGGAGACAGATCGACCTGACCGCCACGCGCATCGGCAGGCGTTCAAGGGCCGGCATCTGGGGCGAGGCCAGCATCGGCCGGGGCGTGGGCATCAGCGCCGAAGTCAGCCGGCAGCAATTGCAGCGCGATGGAGGGACCGCGTTCAGCGCCAGCCTGGCGGACCTACGGCTGGGCTGGCAGATCGACCCGCGGCAACGCGTGCGTCTGGCGTTGCAGGGCAGCGATGTGAAACGCGCCCCCGCGCTTTACCTGGAGCCGGTCGTCGCCCATGCGCGAAGCGCGGCCACCCAGCTGATCTATTCGTACAAGGTCAACCCGCGCACCGCCTTCTACGCCGGCACTTCTTTCGGCGGGTTCATGGACGACGAACACCCGCAGCTGTTCAACAACAGCCGCAGCCTGTTCATGAAGTTCAGCTACGCTTGGCAGCCGCAGTCCTGATCGCCGGAGCTACCCGGCCGGACAGGGTCAGGCCTTGTAGCCGGTGTGGATGGCGACGATGCCCGCCGACAGGTTGCGATAGGACGTCCGCGCGAAACCGGCCGCATCCATCATCGAACGGAGTTCGTCCTGCGGCGGATGCTTGCGGATCGATTCGGCCAGATACTGGTAGCTGTCGGCATCGTTGGCGAACAACCGGCCCAGCCGCGGCAGCACCTTGAAGCTGTGGAAATCGTAGACCGGCTTGAACCACGTGGCCGTGACTTCCGAGAACTCCAGCACCCGCGCCTGTCCGCCCACCTTCAGCACCCGGTGCATTTCACGCAGCGCGGCATCCTTGTCGGTGACGTTGCGCAGGCCGAAGGCAATGGTGACGAGATCGAAGCTGGCATCCGGGAACGGCAGCTTCTCCGCATTGCACTGCACGTACTCGAACCCGCGCACGTTGCCGCGGTCGGTCATGCGGTCGCGGCCGACCTTGAGCATTGAAGCGTTGATGTCGCCCAGGACAAGTTCACCCTTCTCGCCAACGCGCGCTTTCAGCAGCGCGGCGATATCCCCGGTACCCCCTGCCAGATCAAGCACGCGGTCTCCCGGCTTCACCTGCGCGGTGGCGACGAAGTAGCGCTTCCAGGCCCTGTGGATGCCCAGCGACATCAGGTCGTTCATCAGGTCGTAGTTGCCCGCGACCGAGGTGAACACCTCGCCGACCAGCTTCTGCTTCTCGCCGGCCGGCACAT
>JAEXBT010000247.1 GCA_023393895.1 Pseudomonadota bacterium | reverse complement strand
GTACCGTGATGATCGACCACGGCCACGGCATCAGCAGCAATTTCCTGCACATGTCGCGGCTGGACGTGAAAGTGGGCGATATCGTCAAGCAGGGCGACGTGGTGGGCGCGGTCGGCTCCACCGGGCGTTCGACCGGGCCGCATCTGCACTGGGGGATGACGTGGTTCGATACGCGGATCGACCCGCAGCTGGTGCTGCCGAGGGAGTGATCCAGCCACGCCAGTAACGTGCTGGCGGCGCGGCGTCCCTACTCGCCGTTGCGACCGGACACCCGGGCCACCGCATCGTGGGCGTGCAGGCTTTCCAGATGCGCGACGCGTGCGCTCCACTCACGCACCCACGGCAGCGCCGCGAGCGCCGCACCAACCCGCCGCGCCGCGTCCTCGCAGAACATCAGGTTCTCCGCATTGGCGCGGGCAAAGGCCTGCTCGTCCTCGCGCTTCACTGCGGTCTGCACCGGCGTGCCGAATGCCTGCTCGATCGCATCGGCGAGCGCGGCGACCGGCAGCTGCTCGAAGCCCGGCGTCAGTGCCACCTCGACCTCCGCGATGCTGCGCTGCGCGTGCGGCGTGGCGGCAAGACCCGGCTTCGAGGCCAGCCAATCACGCACCGCATCGGCATCGACCTCGCCCTCGCCGAACTCGCGCGCGAATGCCGCCGCGTTGAGCTCTCGCGAAAGCGCCGCGGATGCAGGACAGGTGCTCGAATATTCGACACGGATCGACAGCTGGTGTCGGCTGCCTTCCGGGCCATGCAGGCTCGACAGCCGCACCGGATAGCTCTTCCAGCCACGATTCGCACTGACCAGCGCCGGCCGTTCCAGCAGGTGGTCGTAATGGATGACGAGTTCGACGCGATCGGCGACACCCTGCTGCGACTCCACCAGTCCCGACAACAGCGCGTCGAGCTCGAGCGCGGAAAGCCGGGCCTGCGGCAGGGCCTGCTGCAGCTGCAGGTAGAGGCGCGACATATGGATGCCGCGTCGCTCCGGATCGCGCAGGTTGACGCCGACATCCACACGTGCCGCTGCCTGCAGGCCACGATCGTTGAGCCGCACCGGCAACGCGATGCCTTCCATCCCCACCCAGTCGAGCGCACGCGCAAGCGCCGCGGACTCGAACGCGACATCGGGCAAGGGGCGTTGGGCAGGCATCAGCATGGGATTTCAGCGAACAGGCGCCGGGCCGGCCATTTTACCCGCCTGCCGCGGCACGGGCTGCGCGCCAGCTGCAACGCAGTGTCGCCCACGGCGACAGCGGTGCGGCGCCGGTTCGCGCACGGCCGGTGGTGATGGCGTTGAGCAACCGGCGTGGACGGGTACCCTCGCCGCCCGGGTCAGCCTGAGCCTGCACGCGCACGGTATCCAACACGTCGGTGAGCCAGGCGAGGATGGCGGCGTGGCCATCGCTCGCCTCGTCAAACAATGCGGTTTCGGCCCGGGACAGCGCACGCGCCAGCCGATCCAGCCCCGCCGCGTCGACCTGCGCCCCCCGATGCGCCAGCGCCGGCAACGCATCCGCCAGCCCGGCCCAATCCAGCGGCTGCACCATCAGCCGCGCGCCGAGCGGATGCCGCCGCGCGCCCTTGGACCAGCCCTGCAGTTCCTCACGCCACCAGGCCAACTTGGCGAGGCCCGGCGCCGGTTCCCCAGTCGAGGCCGCGTCGCCCCATTCCTGCAGCAGGGCGAACCAGTGCTCGGCGAGCGGGCGCTGCGCGGCCGGCACGAAGACCTGCGCGATGCCCCACTCAGGCCAGCGCGCACGCCATTTCTCGACGAACGCCACCGCATCGGCGTGGCCGGCGCTCACGGCCACCGCGCCGGGTCCAGAAGGTCGGCCGGCTGCGCGAGCATCACGTCTGCCTGCCACGCGGCCGGATCGTCATTGGCCATGCGATAGCCCCAGAGCGCCGCGATCGAAGGCATGCCTGCCGCGCGAGCGGCATCGATGTCGCGACGGTCGTCGCCGACGTACACGCACTGCGATGGCAGGACGCCGAGCGCTTCGGCCGAATGCAGCATCGGCAGCGGATGCGGCTTGCGTTCGGACAGCGTGTCGCCGCCGACCAGCACCGCGCAGCGCGTCTGCCAGCCGAGCAGTGGCATCAGATCGCGTGCGAGCCGCTCGGGCTTATTGGTGACGATGCCCCAGCGAGTCCCCTGCGCGTCCAGCGCGTCGAGCAGCGCGGGGATGCCTTCGAACGGTGCGCAGTGGCGCCCGAGCTCCGCAGCGTAGATCGTCAGGAATTCCGGCACCGCGGCAACCACCTCATCGGCCGTCCACTCGGGAAATGCCGCGGACGCCATCGCGCGCGCGCCACGCGAGACGAAGGGGCGGATTTCGACCAGCGTCATCGCCGCCACGCCCCGACGCGACCGCATCAGGTTGACCGTCGCCAGCATGTCCGGCGCGCTGTCGAGCAGGGTGCCGTCGAGGTCGAACAGCGCGACCTCGGGAAACCGCGTGCGCGAGGTCATCCCGGCTTGCGCGCGCAGGCGAGATAGTTGACCTCGGTGCGCGGGGTGAGCCGGGCACCGTGGCGCCAGGGCTCGTACATCAGGCCGCTGACATCCTCCAGCTGCAGGCCGGCGGCGCGCAGCCAGGCACCGAGTTCGGACGGCTTGATGAAGTCACGGTACTGGTGCGTGCCCTTCGGCAGCACCCGGGCGACGTATTCGGCCCCCACGATCGCCAGCGCGAACGCCGCCGGCGTGCGGTTCAACGTGGACAAGAACAGTTGTCCGCCGGGCTTGAGCAGACGCGCGCACGCCTCGATCACGCTGCCCGGGTCCGGCACGTGTTCGAGCATCTCCATGCAGGTGACTGCATCGAAGACGCCCGGCAACTCGTCCGCCAACGACTCGGCCGATTGCACGCGGTAATCGATCCCGTAGCCGGCTTCGAGCTGGTGCAGCTTCGCCACCTCGACCAGCTCCGGCGCCAGGTCGATGGCGGTGACGCGCGCGCCCTCTTCAGCCAGGGCCTCGGAAAGCAACCCCGCACCGCAGCCGATATCGAGCAGCTTCGCGCCTTCCAGCGGCACGCGATCGGCCACGTAACGCAGGCGCACCGGGTTGAGCGCGTGCAACGCCTTCTGTGGGCCGTTCTCGTCCCACCAGCGATTGGCGAGGGCGCCGAACTTGTGCAGTTCCGACTGGCGCGCGTTGGCGTGGGTATTCGGGGTCATCGATTGATCTCCACTGCGGCGATGCGTTCGCGCCACTGCCGCGCGTTCGCGAGGATGCCGGCTTCGTCCATGTCCACCAGCGCGCGCTCACGCAGCTTGCGCCTGCCGGCGATCCAGACGTCGCTGACCTGCTGGCGCCCGGCGGCATAGACCACCTGCGAGATCACGTGGTGCAGCGGCTGCGTCTCGATCCGGTCGAGGTCGATGCAGGCGACATCGGCCTGCTTGCCGGCTTCCAGCGAGCCGATCGCCTCGTCCATGCCGATCGCCTTCGCGCCCCCGAGCGTGGCGGCATGCAGCGCCTCCGCGGCGGACAGCGCCGCGGCGTCCTGCGCCACCGCCTTGGCCAATAGCGCCGCGGTGCGGGTCTCGCCGAGCATGTCGAGGTCGTTGTTGCTGGCGACGCCGTCGGTGCCGATGGCGAGGTTCACGCCCGCGCGCAGCAGGGCGCAGGCCGGGCAGAAGCCGGACGCGAGTTTGAGGTTGGATTCAGGGCAATGCACCACGCTCACCCCGCGTTCGGCACAGAGCGCGATCTCGGCCTCGGTGAGCTGGGTCATGTGCACGGCGATCAGGCGGTCGTTGATCAGCCCCAGCCGGTCCAGGCGCGCGATCGGACGCATGCCGTATTCGTCGAGCGACTGTTGCACCTCCTGCGCGGTCTCGTGCAGGTGCAGGTGCACCGGGATGTCGAGCTGGTCGGCCAGCATACGGACCCGCGCGAAGTTGTCGTCGTCCACCGTGTACGGCGCGTGCGGCGCGAAGGCGGTCCTGATCAGCGCGTCATGCCGCCACTGGTCGTGGACCTCGCCGGCACGGTCGAAGTATTCGTCGTCGCTTTTCGCCCACGCGGTCGGGAAGTCGATCACCGGCAGGCCGATGCGCGCGCGGAAGCCGTGACGCTTGTAGGTTGCCGCCTGCACGTCCGGGAAGAAGTAGTTCTCGTTGCAGCAGGTGGTGCCGCTGCGCAGCATCTCGGCGATCGCCAGCGTGCAGCCGTCGGCCACGTAATCGGGGCCCATGATCGCGCCCTCGATCGGCCAGATGTGCTGCTGCAGCCAGACCTTGAGTGGCAGGTCGTCGGCCACGCCGCGCATCAGCGTCATCGGATTATGGGTGTGCGCGTTGACGAAGCCCGGGATCAGCACCGAACCGGGCCTCGACACGGTTTCCGCGGGCGCGTATTTGGCGCGCGCCGAGGCGGCCGGCAGCAGCTCAAGGATGACGCCCTTGTCGATCGCCAGCGCATGGTCCTTGAGGACCACGCCGCCCGGCACCACCGGCACCACATGCCCGGCCTCGATCAGCAGGTCGCAGGAAACGGGGGGGATGGATTCGCTCATTGGGACATCATGCCTGTGCGAAACGTCGCACGTGGCGACGGCGGGCGAGCATGGTCAACGGCCAGATCGATGCGAACAGCAGGCTGCCCGCCCACGAGGGCAGCACCAGGGCCAGCGGGATGCTGGCGGCGAAGACCAGCAAGGGAACGAGCGCCGACAGCTGGAACCAGTGCGCATCGGCCTCTGAAAGGCCGTGCTGCCCTGCCTCATCCCGTGCCACGCACCGCCGCTGCAGCCACAGCAGCAGGGAAATCGCGGTCAGTACACAGCAATAGAGCACGAACGCCGTACGACTGGGGCTGACGAAGGACGAGGAGAACGCGTTGGTCGCGAACGGCATGAGCACGACGAACATCATCTGAAGGATGCAGAGCCAGAGAAGGCCCGGGCCGACCCGGCGCACGTGTTTCCACGTTTCCAGATGGCTCATCCAGAACAGCGCCGTGACCAGGAAACTGAACACGAACGCGATGTAGAGCGGCATCTGTTGTGCCCAGGCCGCCGCCTCGCCATGCGTCCGCACCAGTTCGGCGGTGGGCAGGCGCAGCTCCACGGCCAGCAAGGTCATGGCGAAGGCGAACACGGCGTCGCAGAAGGCCATCACCCGGGAAACCGGGAACATCCCCTCGCGCGTGGCCTCGCCCGCCATCGGCCGTCACTTCACCCGGCTGACGTACTCGCCGCTGCGGGTATCGACCTTGATGACCTCGTCCTGGCCGACGAACAGCGGCACGCGGACCACCGCGCCGGTTTCCAGCGTGGCCGGCTTGCCGCCGGTACCGGCGGTGTCGCCCTTCACGCCGGGGTCGGTCTCGGTGATCTTGAGTTCGACGAAATTGGGCGGCTGCACCGCGATCGGGCTGCCGTTCCACAGCGTCACCACGCATTCCTCCTCGCCCTTCAGCCACTTCTCGGCACCGCCCATGCCGGCCTTGTCGGCTTGGACCTGCTCGAAGCTCTCCGGATTCATGAAATGCCAGTACTCGCCATCCGCGTACAGGTACTGCATGTCGGTGTCGATCACGTCCGCCTGCTCCAGCGAATCGGTCGCCTTCATGGTGATTTCCTGCACGCGCCCCGTCTTGATCTGGCGGAACTTGACGCGGGTGAAGGCCTGGCCCTTGCCCGGCTTGACGTATTCGGTATCGGTGATGACGGCCGGTTCGTTGTTGACGAGGATCTTCTGCCCGTTCTTGACGTCGTTCATGCCCAGGGTGGCCATGGGTCTACTCCTTCGGGCCGCCCGGGGCGGCGATCAGACTTTAAAATGGTGCGACATGATACCCGCTGCCCCCCTTCCGCTGCAGCCCGACGGCTGGCAGGCGCAATGGCGCGATGCCGTGCGCGATCCGGCTGAGCTGCTTTCCCTGCTCGGCCTCGAGGTGCTGGCCACACGGCTTTCGCCCACCGCGATGGCGCAGTTCCCGCTGCGGGTACCGCGTGCGTTCGTGGCGCGGATGCGCCCCGGCGACCCGGCCGATCCGCTGCTGCGGCAGGTGCTGCCGCTTGACGACGAGGACCGCATCGTCCCGGGCTTCGCGCTGGACGCGGTGGGCGATGCGGCCGCCAAGGCCGGCGATGGCGTGATCCGCAAGTACCGTGGCCGCGCCCTGCTGATCGCCACCGGCAGCTGCGCGGTGAACTGCCGCTACTGCTTTCGCCGCCACTTCCCCTATGCCGAGGAGACCGCTGCACGCGGCGGCTGGCGCGCGGCGGTGGCCGAGATCGCCGGCGACCCTTCGATCGACGAGGTGATCCTGTCCGGCGGCGATCCGCTCTCGCTGTCCACGCCGAAACTGGTCGAACTCACCGCAGGCCTGGCGGCCATCCCCCATCTGCGCCGGCTGCGCATCCATTCGCGGCTGCCGGTAGTGCTGCCGCCGCGCATCGACGACGAGTTCACCCGCTGGCTGGGGTCGTTGCCGTGGCCGGTCGCCTTCGTCATCCACGCCAACCACGCGAATGAGTTCGACGGCGCGGTGGATGCCGCGGTATCGGCGTTGCGGGCCGCCGGCGCCACGCTGCTCAACCAGTCCGTGCTGCTGCGCGGCGTCAATGATTCCGTGGAGGCACTCGCCGCCTTGTCCGAGCGTGCGTTCGCGGCCGGCGTGATGCCCTATTACCTGCACCAGCTCGACCGCGTGCAGGGCACGGCGCATTTCGAGGTGTGCGACCGGGACGCGATCGCCCTTCATCGCGGGCTGGCCGCCCGGCTTTCCGGTTACCTGGTCCCCAGACTGGTGCGCGAAGTCGCCGGGGACACCGGCAAGCGGCCGTTGTGACGCGAAAATGCGACGCGGCGCATCCTCACAAAGCAACGTCCCTTGGCTATAGTGGTGCCCCGCGCGTCACCCCCATCGTGCCCGCAACCCATCGGAGAACCGCATGCTCGCTGGCTTTGACGCCCCCATCCGGATGCTGATCGTCAACGACGACGCGGAAGAGGCCGAGGGCATCGTCAGCAACCTGCGCAACGCAGGCCTCGCGATCCGGCCAGTGCGCGCAGCCACGCTGGAAGAGCTCGACCAGCAGCTTTCCGCGCATCCCTTCGACCTGCTGCTGATGGCCGTGCCCAGCACCGGCTTGGGTGAAGCCCAAGTGGTGAAGCATGCCTCGGCCCAAGGCCGGGACCTTCCGGTGGTGGCGCAGATCGCCCATGTCGATGACGACACCCTGCTCGGCCTTGGCACCAGCGGGGTCCGCAGCGTCGTGTTGCGTGGACAGTTCGACCATCTGCACGGCGTGGTGACGCGCGAATTCATCGATCTGCAGGCCCGGCGTGGCCTGCGCCGGCTGGAGGCGCAGATCCGCGAGACCGAGCGCCGCTGCGATGCCCTGATCGAATCCTCGCGCGACCCGATCGCCTACGTTCACGAGGGCATGCACATCCGGGCCAACGCCGCCTATCTCGAGATGTTCGGTTACGAGGACTTCGAGGACATCGAGGGGATGTCGCTGCTGGACATGGTCGCGCCGGCACACGTGGCCGACTTCAAGCAGCTGTTGAAGGATCTCTCCCGTGGCGAGGCGCCCCCGCCCCGCCACGAACTGCAGGCGCGCGACGCGGAGGGCAACAATTTCCCCGCGGTGATGGAGTTCACCCAGGCCAAGTACGAGGGCGAGCCCTGCATCCAGGTGATCATCCGCCGTCAGGAAGCCGATCCGGCGCTGGCCGCCGAGGTGGAGGAGCTGCGCCGCCGCGACATGGTGACCGGCCTGCTGAACCGGCCGACCTTCCTGCAACTGCTGGAGCAGGCCGTCGGTGATGTCGCCGCAAGGCGTACCCAGCATGCACTCCTGCTGCTCGAGCCCGACCACATCGGCCAACTCCAGCAGCAGGTCGGCCTCGACAACACCGATGACCTGGCCGCTGCCATCGCCGGCCGGCTGGTCGACAGCACGATCGCCGATGCGCCGCTGGCTCGCGTCGGCGAGAACACTTACGCACTGCTGCTGCGCGACAGCGCCTACGCGGCCACCGAGGCTGCGGCGGAGAAGCTGCGTGCAGCGTTTGACGGCAGGCTGCTCGAAACCCAGGACGCGACGCTCAGCGCCACCGTGAGCGTCGGTGGCGTGCAGATCGGCGAGCGCATCGCCCAAGTCGCGCGGGTCCTGACCAAGGCCACTGAAAGCCTGCACAACGCCGCCGGGATGGGCGGCAACCGCTTCCAGATCTTCGACCCGAGCGCGACCGAACGGGCCGAAGAAGAACGCATCCAGACCTGGCTCGCGCATATCCGCGAAGCCATCGCCTCCGATGCGTTGCGCCTGCTCTACCAGCCGATCGCCAACCTGCAGGACGAATCCGAGCAGTTCCATGAATCGATGCTGCGCATGGTCGGCGGCGACGGCCACCTGATCCCACCCGCGCAGTTCGTGCCGCTGGCCGAAGAGCACGGGCTGGCCGGCGAGCTCGATCGCTGGGCGATCCGGCGCGCCCTGCGCGATGTGGTCGCCCGCGGCGATGGCGCGACGCGGCGGGTGATGGTCAAGATCTCGCAGCAGTCCCTCGATGACGAGCGCCTGACTGATGACATCGCCGGCCTGCTGGCCGAGACGGGTGCAGCCGGGGGGTCACTCGTCCTGTCATTGGCCGAATCCAAGGTCTTCACCCACCTGCGCCAGGCACAGCGTCTGGACGAGGCCTTGCGGAGGATCGGCGTGCAGTTCTGCATCGATCATTTCGGTGCCGGCCTGAATTCCCTGCAACTGCTGACCCATCTCAAGCCCGCCTTCATCAAGCTCAATACCGACTTCGTCACCGATTTCACCCAATCGGAGGAGCATCGCGAACGCGTCCAGGAAATCGTGCAGCAG
>JAEXBT010000164.1 GCA_023393895.1 Pseudomonadota bacterium | reverse complement strand
GACGCGCTGGTCGGCGGGCAGCTTCAGGTATTCCAGCAGCCAGTAACGCTGCAGCTCCCGGTCCATCGCCGGATGGAAGCGACGCTCCATCTGCTTCAGGCTGCCCTCGATGCCCGGCAGGTCGCGCGGCTGGTAGCCAGACTCGCGCTGCGCATCCGGCTTCTGCTTCTCGATGGCGAGGCGGTCTATCCCGACGCCAACTCCTCGCTGCGCATCACCTTCGGCAATGTCACCGGTTACACCACGACCGATGGCAGGAAGCAGGTGCCGTTCACCCGTCTGGAAGAGGTCGCGGCCAAGGCGACCGGCAAGGAGCCGTTCGCCGCGCCGCAGGGCCTGCTCGATGCGATCCAGGCCAAGCGTTATGGCGGTTACGAGGACAGGCGCCTCGGGACCGTCCCGGTGAACTTCCTTGCCGACCTTGACATCACTGGCGGCAATTCCGGCTCGCCGGTGCTCGATGCGCACGGCAGGCTGGTCGGTCTTGCCTTCGATGGCAACTGGGAATCGGTGAGTTCCAACTGGGTGTTCGATCCGAAGATGACGCGGATGATCTCGGTCGACCAGCGCTACATGCGCTGGATCATGCAGGAGGTCTATCCGGCCCCTCAGCTGCTCAGCGAGATGGGCGTGCCGGCTTCCCGGTAATCAGGCAGCGCAGCAAGTAGCGCACAGAGGCCGGGGAAACCCGGCCTCCGTCCTTTTGGTGGCCGGTTTGCTACGCTGCGCATCCCCACCGCCACCGATCACGAGACAAGGATGCGCGTCCTGCTTGCCCGCCATGGTGAAACGCCATGGAACGCCGAAGGCCGTTACCAGGGCCAGGTCGACATTCCGCTCTCGCCGGTGGGTGAGGCGCAGGCGCGTGCGCTGGGTGAGCGTCTGCAGCAGGTCCGGATCGACCGTGCCGTGGCCTCGCCGTTGTCGCGTGCCCGCACCACCGCCGGACTGGCGCTGGGCGGTGCGCGCGCCGACATTCTGCAGTTCGATGCGGGATTGCTCGAGATCGCCCATGGCGAATGGGAAGGACTGCTCGCCAGCGAAATCCAGGCGCGTGATCCTTCATTGATGCAGGCGTGGCGCGATGCCCCGCAGACCGTCCAGATGCCCGGCGGCGAATCGCTGCAACAGGTGATGGACCGCGCCTGGCCCGCGTTCGCGCGCGCCTGCGAAGGCCTGGCCGATGACGCGACCGTGCTGATCGTCGCCCACGATGCGGTCAATCGCGCGCTGCTGTGCCGCGTGCTGGGAATGCCGCTGACGAACTTCTGGCGTTTCCGGCAGGCGCCAACCACGCTCAACCTGCTCGAGGGTCGCGATGTCGATCACCTCGAGGTCGTGCGCATGAACGATTGCAGCCACCACACCGCGCTGTTCGGTGAAGCGGTGCACCGCGCGCTCTGACCGATGCGCGAAGCCCGGCCGGAAACGCTTGAGGAGTGGCTGGCGCGGCTCGAGCGGCAGCACCCGCGCGCGATCGAGCTGGGGCTGGATCGCATCCGCGAGGTCGCGCGGCGGATGGCGCTCGGCAAGCCTGCCGGCAAGACGATCCTGGTGGGCGGTACCAACGGCAAGGGCTCGACGGTCGCGTTCACCGAAGCCATCGCGCGGGCCAAGGGCTGGAAGGTCGGTGCCTACACCTCACCGCACCTGCTGCGCTACAACGAGCGCGTGCGGATCGATGGGACTGACGCGACCGACGCCGATCTGGTCGCCGCTTTCGACGCCGTGGAGGCGGCGCGCGGCGATGTCTCGCTGACGTATTTCGAGGCCGGCACGCTGGCCGGGCTATGGCTGTTCCAGCGCGCTGACCTCGACCTTGCGGTGCTCGAGGTGGGGCTTGGCGGCCGGCTTGATGCGGTCAACATCGTCGATGCCGATGGCGCGGTGATCACCACCGTCGACCTCGATCACCAGGAGTGGCTGGGCGACGACATCGAAACCATCGGTTTCGAGAAGGCCGGCATCGCACGCGCCTGGAAGCCGTTGGTGCTGGGCGACGACGATCCGCCGGCCAGCGTACTGCGCCATGCCTACGCAATCGGTGCCGCCAGCTGGCGCATCGCCAATGATTTCTTCGCAGAGCCCGTGGACGCCACGCACTGGCGCTGGCGCGAAGTCGGCTTCGAGATGATCCTGCCAAGGCCTGCATTGGCGGCGCCGGTGCAGCTGCGCAATGCGGCGTGTGCGATCGCCGTACTGCGCGCGATCGGCTTCGAGGCGTCCACCGATATCTACGCGCAGGGCATCCGAGAAGCACGCCTTCCCGCGCGCCTGCAACGCGTCGAGGTGCAGGGCACCGAGGTGTGGGTCGATGTCGGCCACAACCCGCAGGCCGCGCGCGCACTGGCCGAGGCGCTCCGCGCCATGCCCACGCCGGGTCGCACGCTCGCGGTGTATGCGGCGCTCGGCGACAAGGACATCGGCGGCGTCGTGTCGGTGATCGATGAGCACGTCGACGCCTGGTATCTGGCAGGCAGCACCCAGGCCGGCAGCCGCGGCATCGACGTGGATACGCTCGCGCAGCGAATGCCGGCGGACCTGGCCATCGCAGCACGCGATGCAGACATCGGGGCAGCGCTTGCGCGTGCGCTCACGGAGGCCGGGCCGGACGACCGTGTCCTGGTGTTCGGCAGCTTCCATGCGGCCGAACAGGCGCTGAAGCGGTTGGGGTTCGAGGATGCCGCGGCGGTGGCTGCGGAAAAGGGCAAGGTATAATCGCGCTTCCACCTCACGCGCGCCCCCTGATGGATCGAGCCCTGAAACAGCGCCTGATCGGTGCTGCCGTCTTGATCGCCATCGCGGTGATCTTCCTGCCGATGCTGGTGAAGGGGCCCGCGCCGGTCAGCGGTGCGGCCGATGTCTCGATTGATGTGCCGGCTGAACCGCGGGGTGGTTTCGAAACCCGCGAGTTGCCGCTCGGCGCGCCCGGCGAGGTGCCGGCCGGTGGCGTCGCCGGCATGGTGAACGAGGCGCCGGCAACGGTTGCCAGCGT
>JAEXBT010000158.1 GCA_023393895.1 Pseudomonadota bacterium | reverse complement strand
CTGTACTGGCGTTCGCGCCGCTACAACCCGGTCAACACCTTCTATGACGCCGAGGCCGACGGCAGCTACCGGCTGGCGCCGTGGAAGGCCTACTGGTATGGCCTGCAGGATTTCGATGCAATCCGTGGCTGCGTGGAGGACGCACTGGCGCGCCCGGCCACACTGGAGGAGCCGGCATGAAGCGGATCGGGCTGGTCGGGGCACGCGGCTACGTCGGTGAGGAGCTGATCCGGCTGCTGATGGCACACCCGGATTTCGAACTGGGTTTCGTGTCATCGCGCGAGCGCGACGGCGCGCGCGTCGCCGATCATGTCGCCGGGTTCGCGGGGGAACTGCGCTACCGCAACATCCCGCACGATGCGCTGGCGCAGGAGGACGTCGATGCCTACGTGCTCGCGCTGCCGAACGGCAAGGCCGCTGCATTCGTGGCTGGCATAGAGAAGCGCGGCGATGCGCCGGTCATCGTCGATCTTTCCGCCGATTACCGTTTCGACGATGCGTGGTTCTACGGCCTGCCCGAACTCAACCGAGCCACCCATGCCGGCCAGCGCCTGATCAGCAACCCCGGCTGCTACGCGACCGCGATGCAGCTGGCGATCGCGCCACTGCGTGCGCGCCTGTCCGCGCCGGTGCAGTGCTTCGGTGTCTCCGGCTGGTCCGGGGCCGGTACCACGCCCAGCGACAAGAACAATCCGGAGCTGCTGCGCGACAACCTGATGCCTTACGCGCTCGCCGGCCATCTGCATGAGCGCGAGGTCGCGCAGCATTGTGCGCCGGTCGAGTTCATGCCGCATGTGGCCCCGCATTTCCGCGGCCTGTCGGTGACCGCGAACCTGCACCTGGCGGCGCCGGTGTCGGTCGATGAGGCGCTGATGATCTACCGCGACTTCTACGCAGCCGAATCGCTGGTACGGGTACGTGCGGACGCGCCGTGGACGTCGCGCATCGCCGGCCACCACCATTCAGAGGTCGGCGGCTTCACCGTGGCCGACGACGGGCACCGGCTGGTCGTGGTCAGCGTGCTCGACAACCTGCTGAAGGGCGCCGCGACGCAGGCCTTGCAGAACCTCAACCTTGCCTTCGGTTTCGACGAGTTCGAAGACATCCCCTTGGAGGACGCGGCATGAGCACACTGCTTTGGCAGAAGGAGGGCATCGCCGTCGATGCCGAGATCCAGCGATTCCTCGCCGGGGACGATGTCGTGCTGGACCGCGAATTCATCGCTTTCGACATCGAGGCCAGTCGGGCGCATGCCGAAGGCCTGCAACGCATCGGCATCCTCGATGAGGAAGAACTGCGGGCGATCACCCGTGAACTCTCCAATCTCGCCGAGGACGTCGCCAACGGCGATTTCATGCTCGATGAGCGCTTCGAGGACATGCATTCGGCGATCGAGGATCGGCTGACCGAACGACTTGGCGATATTGGCAAGAAGATCCATACCGGCCGCAGCCGCAATGACCAGGTGCTGGTGGCGACACGGCTGTGGCTGAAGGATCGGCTGCGCGTGGTCGAGGAGGTCTGCCGGGGTGTCGCCACGATCGCGCTGGCGCGTGCGGAAGCCGAACAGGGACTCCCGATGCCCGGCTACACGCACCTGCAGCGCGCGGTGGTGTCCAGCGCCGGCATGTGGTGGGCCGGCTGGACCGAAGCCTTCATCGACAACGCCGCGCGCGCGCGCGCGACCCGCGACTGGATCGATGCCAATCCACTCGGCACCGCGGCCGGTTACGGCGTCAACCTGCCGCTCGACCGCGAGTACACCACGGAGGCGCTCGGCTTCGGTCGGCTGCAGGTGTCGCCGCTCTACGCGCAGCTCTCGCGCGGCAAGTACGAGATGGCCGCGCTGGAGGCGCTGGGCAGCGCGATGCTCGACCTGCGCCGGATCGCCTGGGATCTCAGCCTGTTCACCACCGCCGAGTTCGGCTTCGTCACCTTGCCGGCGCAATACACCACCGGCAGTTCGATCATGCCGAACAAGCGCAACCCCGACGTCATCGAGCTGATGCGCGCAGCCTATGCCAGCGTGGCCGCAGCCCGGGCCGAGGCGGAGCAGCTGCTGTCGCTGCCTTCCGGCTATCACCGCGACCTGCAGTTCGGCAAGGGCGGCCTGGTGCATGGATTCACGCGCGGCCTGGTCGCGCTGCGGCTGCTGCCGGCGCTGCTTGCAGCGTTGGAGTGGAAGCCGGAGGCAATGCGCGCCGCGCTGGAGCCCTCGATGTACGCCACTGACCTCGCCGTGGACCTCGCCCGCGAGGGGCTGCCGTTCCGCGATGCCTACCGCGAGGCGGCCAAGCCCGAGCGCTGGGCTCAGGGCGACCCGGCCGCAAGCCTGGCAGCGCGCGTGTCGCCCGGCGCGACAGGTGATGCCCGTCTTGCGTTGCTGCGTGGGCGGTTGGCTGCGATCGACTGACGACCGGGCAACAAAAAACCGGCCGTCGGGCCTGTCTTCTGCGGAATTGGTCGGGGAGACAGGATTCGAACCTACGACCTCTACGTCCCGAACGTAGCGCTCTACCAGACTGAGCTACACCCCGATTCCGAGCCGCATATTCTAGGAATCCGCCGGCCCGATATCAAGACCCTGCCGGCCATCGCTAAAATGGCGTCTTTCGTCCCACCGAGGCCGTCTTGATCAAGCCCCGCACCCCGCCTGGCGTACTGGAACTGCTGCCGCGCGAACAGATCGCGTTCCAGCGCATGCTGGACGCCATCCGTCACACCTACGAGGCCTTCGGGTTCGTGCCGGTCGAGACCCCGGTGTTCGAGTTGTCCGACGTGCTGCTCACCAAGACCGGCGGCGAGACCGAGCGCCAGGTCTACTTCGTGCAATCCACCGGCGCACTGGAGAAGGCGCGCGAGGCCGGCGGCGATGCGCTGCCGGAACTGGCGCTGCGCTTCGACCTGACCGTGCCGCTGGCGCGCTATGTGGCCGAGCACGAGCATGAACTGGCGTTCCCGTTCCGCCGCTACCAGATCCAGCGGGTGTACCGCGGCGAGCGCGCCCAGCGTGGCCGCTTCCGCGAGTTCTACCAGTGCGACATCGACGTGATCGGCAAGGATTCGCTTTCCCCGCGCCACGATGCCGAGATCCCGGCGGTGATCCACGCGGTGTTCGAGGAACTCGCGATCGGCGAGTTCACCATCCAGTTCAACCATCGCAAGCTGTTGCGTGGTTATTTCGAGGGCCTTGGCATCGAGGGCGAGCGCCAGCTGCTGGTGCTGCGCGAACTCGACAAGCTCGACAAGCGCGGCGAGACGGCGGTACGCGGGACGCTGACCGGTGAGGACTTCGCGCTGGATGAGGGCGTCGCCGACCGTCTGCTCGCGTTCTCGCGGGTGCGCTCGCAGGGTCACGAGGATGCGCTGGCGAAACTCGCCGGACTGGGGGAGGGCACGCCGCTGTTCGAGGAGGGTCGCAACGCGCTGGTCGCGACGCTCGGTCAGCTCAAGGCGATGGGCATCCCCGAGTCGCGATACGCGATCAACCTGTCGATCGCGCGCGGCCTCGACTACTACACCGGCATCGTCTACGAGACCACGCTGGATGCGCATCCGGAGATCGGTTCGATCTGTTCCGGCGGCCGCTACGACGACCTCGCTTCGCACTACACCAAGTCGAAGCTGCCGGGCGTCGGCATTTCCATCGGCCTTACCCGGCTGTTCTGGCAGCTGCGCGAGGCAGGCATCATCGCGGTCGCCGACTCGCTGGTTGACGTGATGGTGGCACTGGCAGACGACGCGGATTTCGAGGACGCACTTGCCCTGTCGCAATCCCTGCGTGAGTCGGGTCTGAGGGTCGAGACGCAGATGGAGCCGCGCAAGCTGGCCCGCCAGTTCCAGTACGCCGACCGCGCCGGAATCCGCTTCGTGGCCCTGCGCGGCGGGGATGAGCGCGCCCAGGGCAGCGTGACCCTGAAGGATCTGCGCCACGGCGTGCAGCACGTGGTTCCCCTGGATGAAGCGGCGAACTGGCTGGTGGAAGCGATCGGGAGTGACTGCGCATGAGCGACGAAATCCGGCTCGATGGCCATTCGCTGGACCGCGCCGCACTGGTCAGGATCGCACACGGGGCACGCGTGCAGCTGGATGCCGACGCACTGGTGCGGGTGCAGCGTGCCGCCGCCTTCCTCGCCGAGCAGGTCGCGCGCGAGGAGCCGATCTACGGCGTCTCCACCGGCTTCGGCAGCAATGCCGACAAGTTGCTCGGCGCGCACCACCTGCGTCCGCGCGCGGCAGGCGACGAGGAAAGCCTGCACGCGGAACTGCAACGCAACCTGATCGTCACCCATGCGGTGTGCGTTGGAGAGCCGTTCGCGCCGGAGGTGGTACGGGCGATGATGGGCATCCGCATCAACACCCTGCTGCGCGGGCATTCGGGAATCCGCGTGGAGACGCTGGCGGCGATGGCGGCCATGCTCAACGCCGGGGTGGTGCCGGTGGTGCCGCAGATGGGCTCGGTCGGCGCTTCCGGTGACTTGGCGCCGTTGTCGCACCTGGCCATCGTGCTGCTGGGCGGCGGTGAGGCGTTCTTCGAGGGCGTGCGGATGCCGGGCGCCGAAGCCCTTGAGCGCGCCGGGCTCGCGCCGGTGCAGTTGAGCTACAAGGAAGGCCTCGCGCTCAACAACGGCACCGCACAGATGCTGGCGACAGGCGTGCTGGCGCTGTCCAGGCTTGAAGCGCTTCTGGAGACCGCCGACCTCGCCGCGGCGATGACCATTGACGCGTTCGCCGGCCGCCTTGGCGCGTTCGCCCCGGAGGTCCATGCACTGCGACCGCATCCGGGTCAGGTCCAAGTGGCTGCGCACCTCTTGCAGCTGCTGCAGGGCTCCACGCTCGCCGACATTCCCTATCACTTGGTGCCGCGCTTCCGTTCGTGGCAACCCGACAGTTGGGGCGATGCGGCGCAGGCGCTGACCTTCGACATCGGCTGGGACTGGGTGCCGGATGCACAGCGTCACGGCCGCGAGAAGTTCTACCAGCGCTTCCGGCCCTTCCGCGGCGGCAAGAAGCACCAGCCACAGGACAGCTACAGCCTGCGCTGCATCCCGCAGGTGCATGGCGCCGTGCGTGACGCGGTGGCGCAGGCCGCCCGCGTGCTCGACATCGAATTGAACGCCGTGACCGACAACCCGCTGGTCTTCCCGGAGGCGCAGGCGCGCCACGTGGAGGAACAGGTGATCTCGGCCGGACACTTCCACGGCATGCCGCTGGCTCTGGCGATGAGCTTCGTCAAGGCAGCGATACCGGTGCTGGCCTCGATCAGCGAACGCCGGCTCAACAAGCTGGTCGATCCGGCCACCAACGACGGACTGCCGGCGTTCCTGATCGGCAACGAGGACGGCACCGAGTCCGGTTACATGATCGTGCAGTACACCGCCGCGGCGATCGTCAACGACCTGGCGTCGCGGGCGATGCCGGCCTCGGTGTATTCGATTCCCACCAGCGCCAACGCGGAGGACCACGTGTCGATGGGAGCCAACGAGGCGCGCCACGTGCTGGCGATGACCGACGACCTCGCCAAGGTGCTGGGGCTGGAGCTCGCCACCGCCGCGCAGGCGCTGGACCTGCGCCGCGACATGATCAACGCCGCGCGTGACTTGGCCACCGGCGGCGATGCGCAGGCATTCGCCGCGAAGATGCAGTGCGCACCCTTGCCCGATGCTGGCAACCGCGCGCAATTCCTGGAAGAAGTCGACGGCCTGCGCGCCGAACTCGCCGATGCTGCCGCCTTCCAGCCCGGGCGAGCGGTCGCCGCCGCCCACGCGGAAGTGCGCAGGCACATCGCCTTCCTGGCCCACGACCGCGCGCTCGATGGCGATGTGGCCGCGGCGGTGAGGATGGTCGAATCCGGCGCCGTGCTGGCCGCGGCGCGCGCAGTGCTTTGACGATGAAACGGTGGTCGCTCGCGTTCGTCCTGCTGGCCATGGGGCTGTGCAGCAATGCGCTCGCGCAGGCCGCGCCGCCTGTTTGCACATATGGCGAAGTGTTCGCCGACCGCAATGGCGACGGGCGACGCGATGGAAACGAAGCGGGGCTTGCAGGCATCGCGGTCTCCAACGGTCGCGACATCGTCCGCAGTGACGCCCAAGGGCGCTATCGCTTCCCTGAAGCGGGAGGCGGCCCGGTATTCGTGATCAAGCCTGCCGGCTACGTCTTGGGGCGTCGTGCGGACGGCCTGCCGGACCATTGGCGGCAGGCGGCGATTGATGCCAGCGGAAGTTGTGCGCCGATCGGCCTGGGCCCGAGATCCTCGGACTCAGCGCCCGATGCGCGTGGCCTCGAAGTGCTGCTGTTCGGCGATCCCCAGCCAAAATTGATGGAAGACGTCGGTCATTACGAACGCGGCATCGTCCAGCGCGTCATCGACAGTGCCGCGGGTTCACGCATCGCCGACCTCGGCCTGACGATGGGTGATGTCAGCAATGACGATCCCTCGCTGTACCCGGCGCTCAACCGCGCCACGGCCCGGATGGGCGTGCCGTGGCTGCATGCGCCGGGCAACCACGACATCGACATGGCCGCGACTTCCGACGACCACTCGCTGGCCAGCTTCCAGGCGAGCTATGGCCCGGACAGCTTCGCCTGGGAAGAGGACGAAGCCGCCTTCATCGTGCTCGACAACGTGATCTGGCAACCCGGCACCGTGCCGAAATATATCGGCGGCTTCCGCGACGAACAGTTCTCTTTCCTTGAAAACTACCTGCGCGATGCCCCGCGCCAGCGGCTGCTGGTGCTGGCGATGCACATCCCGCTGTTCGAGCCGGCCGGCCGCGACACCTTCCGCGACGCCGACCGTGCGCGCCTGTTTTCGCTGCTGGCGCCGTTCCCGCACGTGCTGGTGATCAGCGCGCACAACCACACCCAGCAGCACGTGTTCCATGGCGAGGCGACCGGCTGGGCGGGGGCCACGCCCTTGCACGAGTACAACATCGGTGCCACCTGCGGCGCGTTCTGGTCAGGCGTGAAGGACGCGGCAGGCGTGCCGGTCTCGACGATGTCGGACGGCACGCCGAAGGGCTGGGCGCGGATGACCGTGCAAGCCGATGGCCGTTATGCGTTGAGCTACCACCCGGCCCGCGATCCGGCGCAGGCGATGCACCTACACGCGCCGAAGGTACTGCGGCGCGGGGCGTATCCGGCGTGGGGCGTGTATGCCAACGTGTACATGGGCATGGATGCGACGAGGGTCGAATACCGGGTCGATGGGGGGCCGTGGCGCCCGATGCAGAAGGTGATGCAGGCCGATCCAGCGTTGCTTGCCGAGAACCGGCGCGATGACGAAGCCGAGGCGTTGCGCGGCTACGACCGCTCACCCGAAGCCACGCCATCGCCCCACTTGTGGCGCGGTGCGCTGCCCACAGATCTCGCCGCGGGGGAGCATGTCGTCGAGGTACGCGTGATGGATCGCTGGCAGGGCGAGCAGCGCCAAGCGCTGCGCTACCGGCTTCAGGATGCGATGCCCTGAGGCGCACGCGAGGCGCGCAGGCTGAGCCACGCACCGAACAGCAGCAGGCCGATCGCCACGGCCTGCACCCAGTGCGGCTCGGCGCGACCAGCCAGCACCAGCAACAAGGTGGAGAGCAGCGGCGCAAGATAGGACAGGCCGCCCAGCAGGGCGATGTCGCCGCGCTTGGTGCCTGCGTCCCATAGCCAGAACGCCGCGCCGATCGGTCCAGCACCCATTGCCAGCATCGCCAGCCATTGCGAAGCCCGGATGTCCTCGACGCGCGGCTCGAACAGCCCGTGGGCCAGCGCCCCCAGGATGGCGACTGCGATGCACGCCGGGACGATCGCGCTGCTGGGCACCCGCGCGTAGCGGCGATTGAGTACCGAATAGCTCGCCCAAACCAGCGCCGCGGCGAAGGCCGCCGCGTAGCCCGTGGCGGCCGCCGGGTCGATGCGGAGTCCGCGCCCGCCGGTCACCAGCAACGCGGCAGCGCCAAGCCCCAGCATGGCACCGGCGACGTGCCCGGTGCGCAGGCGTACGCCCGGCAGGAAGCCCGAGAACAGCACGATCAACAGCGGCCACAGGTAATTGATCAGGCTGGCTTCGACCGGCGGGGCGCGTTTGAGCGAGAAGAAATACAGCGCGTGGTAGCCGAACAGGCCCGCGGTGGCGAGCGCCCAGGCCGGCCACGGTGCACGCATCTCGCTGATGCCGGCGCGGCCGCGGCGCAACGCATGCAGCAGCCCCACCAGCGCGCCGCCAGTGAAGCTGACCGCCAGCACCAGGAACGGCGGCAAGCTGCCGGTCAGCGTGGTCAGCAGCGCCAGCGACGACCACAGCAGGATCGCCAGCAGACCGCTGCGGGTGGCGCCAGGATCGGCCAAGGGGGTGCCGTCAGCCCGGATCGATGGCGGAGAAGTCCTCGACGCGCGCATGCCCGCGGGTCGCTTCACCGGTGCGTGGCTCGGGGTAATCCTCGCGGCGGTCGAGCAGGACCGTGCGCATGCCTGCTTCGCGCGCGGCATCCAGCTCCTCGATCACGTCGGAGAGAAAAACGATGTCGCCCGCGCTGCGATGCAGGCGGTCCGCGATCAGCCGGTAGCTGTCGGCATCGCGCTTGTGGCCGATGCCGGTATCGAAGAAGTCCGAGAACAGCGGCACCAGGTCGCCCGCATCCGAATGGCTGAACAGCAGTTTCTGCGCCGGGACCGAGCCGGAGGAATACACCGCAAGCGGGTGTTCCGCCGCGTGCCATGCGTGAAGCGCGGGCGCCACGTCCGGATAGAGCGGGGCGGTGAAGTCGCCCTGATGGTAGCCATCCTCCCAGATCATTCCCTGCAGGGCCTTCAGCGCAGTGTGCTTGCGGTCTTCGTCGATCCAGCCCTGCAGCACTTCCACCACCATGGCGTCATCGCACATCGCGCCATGCTCGGAGGCCACCTGGTCCAGCAGCGCCCGGACCCGCGGCTCGCGCCCATGCGCACGCACGAACACAGGCAGGCGCGCGCGCGCGTACGGGAACAGCACGTCACGGACGAAGGAGATCGAGGAGGTGGTGCCCTCGATGTCGGTGAGGATGACGGTTTTCATCAGGCCTCGCGCTCGTAGCGCGGGAAGCGCTGCGCGATGTCGCTGCCGGTGAAGTCGCCGATCCAGCCATCGGGGTTGGTGAAGAAACGGATGGCGACGAATTCCGGCGCCTCGCCCATGTCGAACCAGTGCGTGGTGCCGTCCGGCACCGAAATCAGGTCGCCCTTCTCGCAGAGCACTTCATAGACCTTGTCGCCGACGTGCAGCGAGAACAGGCCGCTGCCATCGACGAAGAAGCGCACCTCGCCTTCTTTGTGGGTGTGCTCCTCGAGGAACTTCGCGCGCATCGCCTCGCGCTGCGGGTTGTCCGGCGCGATGCTGACCACGTCGACGCTGTTGAAGCCGTAGCCGGCGACGAGGCGGTCGATGTCGTTGCGGTAGGCGGCCATGATCGCCTCGGGGCTGTCGCCGGCCTTGACCGGCTGCGTGGCGGCCCACTGCTCGAAGATCACGCCGAGCTGGTCGAGTTCGGCGGCGATCTCGGCGTGGTCGCGGCTCTCGCGCAATACCTTGTCCGGCGCGGTGTCATCGAAAATGCGCAAACGACTCATTGCTTCAACTCCTTCATCTTGAGTTCGCAGGCCAACAGGAACTCGAAGGCCTCGAGGTGGCGGCGGGCCTCCGGCATGTCGCGGCCCCACGCGTAGACGCCGTGGCCCTCGATCAGATAGCCCCACATGCACTGCGCATCCAGCGCGGCGTCCACCTTGGCGGCCAGTTCCTGCATGTCTTGGGTGTTGGCGAAGACCGGCACGTCCATCGTGGCGTCGTGGGTGGTGTTTCCGGCGAACGCCTTCTGCAGTTCGTAGTCCTCGAAACGCACGTGGCACTGCGCCGCGAACAGCCGCGAGGCCACCGTCTGCACCAGCGAATGGGTGTGCAGCACGCAGCCGATCTCCGGGAAGCGGCGGTAGAGCTGGGTGTGCAGCAGGGTTTCCGCGGATGGCCGCAGCTCGGTGGCGACGGGCTGGCCATCGAAATCGACGACCATGATGTCGGCCTCGGTCAGGCGGCTCTTGTTGCGGCCTGACACGGTGATCGCCGCGTGGCGATCGTCCAGCCGCATCGAGAAGTTGCTGCTGGTCGCGGGCGTCCACCCGGCATGGCCCAGCTCGCGGATGTTGGTGATGAGTTCGCCGGCCAGGTGGCGCAGGCGGATCGGGTCATAGGGGAGGGCGGCGTTCATGGCGAAAGTGTAGCGAATCGCCAGTGACCATTCGGCAACGTCGGGCAGTCCGTGCCAAAAGGAACGGCGCGGTTGCCCGCGCCGTTCTCTGCATTGCCGTGGGTGTCCCGGATCAGGCCTGCGGACCTTCGTGGAACGGCGGTTCCGGATCGATCTTCGGGCCGCCTTCCGGACCGGTGATGCCGCGGGCCAGGTCGCTGTTGCGGTAACCGTAGAGCGCGTAGATCACCAGGCCGATCACCGCCCAGCCGAAGAACAGGCCGATGGTGTAGATCGACAGGTTCACGAACAGCAGCAGGCAGCCTGCGATCGCGAGCGGGCAGACGATCCATGCCATCGGGGTGCGGAACGGACGATGGCGGTTCGGTTCCTTCTTGCGCAGGATGAGCACCGCGATGGCCACCGCCATGAACGCGAACAGCGTGCCCGAGTTCGAGATGTCGGCCAGGATGCCCACCGGGAACAGCGCGGCGAAGAAGGCCACGAAGATGCCGGTGATGATGGTGATCACGTGCGGGGTGTGGAACTTCGGGTGCACCTTCGACAGCTTCTCCGGCAGCAGGCCGTCGCGCGACATGGTGAAGAAGATGCGGGTCTGGCCGTAGATCATCATCAGGATGACCGAGGGCAGGGCCAGCGCGGCGGCCATGCCGATCGCGTTGCCCCAACCGGCGAAGCCGAGCACCTTCAGCACGTGGGCCAGCGGCTCCTTGCTGCAGACCAGTGGTTCCACCGCATGCGCCGCGCAGGCGGCGGCCATCTCCGGAGTGCCCGGGTGGAAGGCGACGCCGTTGGCGTCCAGCATCGGCTGCGAACCGATCGCGCCGACCGCGCCGTAGCTGACCAGCAGGTAGAAGATGGTGCAGACCAGCAGCGAGCCGATCAGGCCGATCGGGATGTTGCGGTTCGGGTTCTCGGTTTCCTCCGCCGCGGTCGAGACCGCGTCGAAGCCGACGTAGGCGAAGAAGATCGAAGCGGCCGCACCCAGCACGCCGATGCCTCCCATCGGGCTGCCCCAGCCGGTCGGGAAGAAGGGTTCGAAGTTGGCGTCCTGCACGGCCGGGATGGCGATGGCGATGAAGGCGACCAAGGCGATCACCTTGATCAGCACCAGGATGGCGTTGACCTTGGCCGACTTCGAGGTGCCAATGACCAGCAGCCAGGTCACCAGCAGCGCAATGATGAACGCCAGCAGGTTGAAGGCGCCGCCATCCATCGGGCCGGTCTTGAGCGCGCGTGGCAGTTCCATTCCCGCGCTGGTCAGCAGGCCGTTCATGTAGCCGGACCAGCCGACCGACACCGCGCCGGCGGCCACCGCGTACTCGAGGACGAGTGCCCAGCCCACCACCCACGCCAGGGCCTCGCCCATGACGCCGTAGGTGTAGGTGTAGGCCGAACCCGAGACCGGCACCATCGAGGCCAGTTCGGAATAGGCAAGCGCGGCCAGCGCGCAGACGACCGCGGCGATGACGAAGGCGAACATCATCGCCGGGCCCGCCTTCTGGCCGGCTTCGGCGGTCAGCACGAAGATGCCGGTGCCGATGATGGCGCCGATGCCGAGCATGGTGAGCTGGAA
>JAEXBT010000105.1 GCA_023393895.1 Pseudomonadota bacterium | reverse complement strand
TCAGCCTCCATGGCCTGTCACTGTCGCTCGGCGGCGTGATGCCGCTCGATCATGGCCTGCTTGATGACATCGCCGCGCTGATGCAGCGCCACGGCATCGCACACTACAGCGAGCATCTGTCCTGCTCGACCGATGACGGCCACCTCTACGACCTGATGCCGCTTGCCTTCGACGAAGCCACCGTCGCTCACGTGACAGAGCGCATCGATCGCGTGCAGCAGCGCCTCGGACGACGCATCGCCATCGAGAACGTCAGCTATTACGCCGCGCCTTGGCAGCGGATGCGCGAGACCGACTTCGTCAACGCGGTGCTGGATGCCGCCGATTGCGACCTCCTGCTCGACGTCAACAATGTCTACGTCAACGCCATCAACCATGGCTATGACGCGCACGAGTTCCTGGGTGCGATGCCCAGCGCGCGCATCGCCGGTTACCACATCGCCGGTCATTACGACGAAGCCGACGACCTCAAGATCGACACCCACGGCGCGGCAGTGAAGGACGATGTCTGGAGCCTGCTGGACCGGGCGTACGCGTTGCATGGGGTCAAGCCGACACTGCTGGAGCGGGACTTCAACTACCCGTCCTATGTCGAACTGCAAGGCGAGCTCGCACGCATCCGCGCCTTGCAAGGGGCGCATGCCCATGGCTGAACTGATCGACCTGCTGGCCGAGCGCCAGCGCGCCTTCGCCGCGCACCTGCGCGACGAAAGCCAAGCCCCGCCACCGGACATCGAACCACGGCGCATGGCGGTCTATCGCCGCCTGTTCTACAACGCGGTGGAGGGCCTGCTGGCAGCCAACTTCCCTGTCATCCGCAAGACGCTCGGCGATGCCGGCTGGCATGCGCGCGTCCACGACTTTCATCGCGAACATCGCTGCCGGACGCCGCTGTTCACCGAAGTCGCACTGGAGTTCATCGAGTGGGCGGCCGCCCGCGAAGACCCCGATGCGCCGTGGCTCGCGGAGCTGGCGCATTACGAATGGATGGAACTGCGTGCGCAGATCGACGACGCGCCGCTGCCCGCGCATGATCCGCATGGCGACCTGCTTTCCGGCATTCCGCTGCTCAGTCCGCAGGCCTGGCCGCTGGCGTATGGCTGGCCGGTGGACACGATCGGCCCCACGAATAGACCAGTGAGGCCACCGGATGCACCGACGTTGCTGCTTGTGCGCCGCGACGCAGCGATGGCGGTGCACTTCGCGCGGCTGTCACCGCTGACTTTCCGCCTGCTGCAGCTACTTGAATGCAATGAGGATTCCAATGGTGAAACCCTGCTGGCAATGCTCGGTGAAGAAGCCGGATTGGCCGATGACGCCACCTTCGCCGCTGACGCACGCTCGATGCTGCAGCGCCTGCACGCCGAAGGCACGGTGATCGGCACGCGCAGCGGCTAAACTTCGCGAATGCCCGACGCAGCGCCCTCCATAGCCACGCCCTCCATGGCCGCCCGTTTCCGCGGCTTCCTGCCGGTCGTGGTTGATGTCGAAACCGGCGGCTTCGACTGGAACCGCCACGCGCTGCTGGAGATCGCCGCGGTGCCGCTCGACCTCGACGAGCGCGGCCGGCTGGTTCTCGGCGAAACCGCCTGCGCGCACCTGGATCCCGCCCCGGGTACCGAAATCGATCCCAAGTCACTGGCGGTGACCGGCATCCAGCTCGACCATCCATTCCGCCTCGCCAAGCCGGAGAAGGAAGCGCTGGATCACGTCTTCGATGCGGTGCGCACGGCAGTGAAGAAGCACGGCTGCCAGCGCGCGATCCTGGTCGGGCACAACGCGCACTTCGACCTCAACTTCCTCAATGCGGCGATCGCCCGGGTCAAGCACAAGCGCAACCCCTTCCACCCCTTCAGTGTGTTCGACACGGTGACGATGGCCGGCCTCGCCTACGGGCAGACCGTGCTCGCCCGCGCGGTGCAGGCCGCGGGGCTGCAGTGGAATGCCGCGGACGCGCATTCAGCGGTGTACGACGCCGAGATCACCGCGCAGCTGTTCTGCCGGATCGCCAACCAGTGGCCGCGCGTCCAAGCCGCACCGGTGGCCGCCGCTGACCTCGCCAGCGACGAGGACTGCATCGACTGAGGCGTTCGCGCGCTCAG
Source organism: Pseudomonadota bacterium (assembly GCA_023393895.1). The sequence goes on along the minus strand of JAEXBT010000105.1, from coordinate 20,250 downwards.
GCGCCGCGCTGGCGCACGGCCTCGAACAGCACGATGCCCGCGGCCACCGAGACGTTGAGGCTTTCCATCTCCCCGGGCATCGGGATGCGCACCAGCGCATCGCAGGTCTCGCGGGTCAGGCGGCGCAGTCCCTCGCCTTCGCTGCCGAGCACCAGCGCCACGTTGCCCTTCAGGTCGATGCCATAGAGTGAGGCTTCGCTCTCCCCGGCCAGTCCGTACAGCCAGACACCCTGCTTCTGCAGGTCGCGCAGGGTGCGCGAGAGATTCGTCACCGCCACCACAGGGATGCGATCTGCGGCACCGGCAGAGGTCTTGCGCACCGTCGCGTTGACCTGCACCGCCTTGTCGCGCGGGATGATGACCGCGGTCGCACCTGCGGCCGCAGCCGAACGCAGGCAGGCGCCGAGATTGTGCGGATCTTGCACGCCATCAAGCACCAGCAGCAGCGCGCGACCGTCAGCCTGCTCGACGAGTTCCGCTAGCTCGTGCTCGCTCCAAGTCCTGGCAGCCTGATAACGCGCGGCCACGCCCTGGTGGCGCAGGCCACCGGCAACGCCATCGAGCGCCTGCTGGGCGACGCGGCGCACATCGATGCCAAGCCGCCGTGCCTGCGTCTCGATCTCGGTCAGCCGCGCATTGCGCCCGCCCGCCTCGACCAGCACCTCAAGCACGTGGCTGGCATCGTGTTCAAGCGCGGACGCCACCGCGTTGATGCCCGCGATCCATTGGGAAGCCTTGCTCATCCGCCCATTGTAGGCGGCGGACGCTCCCTCAGTACTTCTGCTTGGTCCGCCGTGCCGGCTGCCCGTGGGGTGGTCGTGGCGGAATCCCCGCATCCTCCTCCACCAGCCGGAAGTCGATCTTGCGCTCCTCCAGGCTCGCCTTCAGCACCACGATGCGGACGCGGTCTCCCAAACGGAATTCGCGGCCACGACGCTCGCCTGTCAGCGTCTTGCGGATCGCATCGAAGTGGTAGTAGTCGTGCGGCAACTGGGTCACGTGGACGAGGCCGTTGACCTTCGAATCATCGAGTTCAACGAACAACCCGAAGCTGGTCACCCCGCTGATCACGCCATCGAACTCCCCGCCGACGTGCTTCTCCATCCACGCGGCGCGATAACGCTCGTCCACCTCGCGCTCCGCCTCGTCGGCGCGGCGGCCCCGCTCGGAGCACTGCAGCGCCAGCCGATCCATGTCGCGCGCGCTGTAGCGGTAATCGTCCGCATCGCCACCGGCCAGCCCGTGCTTGATCGCGCGATGCACGAGCAGGTCGGGATAGCGGCGGATCGGCGAGGTGAAATGCGCGTAGCTTTCCAGCGCCAGGCCGAAGTGGCCGACGTTGGCCGGCGAGTACACCGCCAGCGACTGGCTGCGCAGCAGCACCGACTCGATCAGGGCCGCGTCCGCACGCTCACGCACCTTCTGGATCAGCGCGGTGAAGTCTCGCGGATGCACCTTGTTCCACGGCGGCATCGACAGCTTGAACTCCTTGAGGAACTCCTGCAGGTCGGCGTACTTCAGCTCCGGCGGGCGCTCATGGATGCGGTACGGCGCCGGGATGCGCTTGTCGAGCAGGTACTTCGCCGCCTCGACATTCGCCGCGATCATGCATTCCTCGATCAGCTTATGCGCATCGTTGCGCTGGAGCATACCGGCCTGGGTGACCTCGCCGCGGTTGTCGAGGACGAAGCGCACTTCTCCGGATTCGAACTCGATCGCGCCGCGGCGCTCACGTGCCTTTGCCATCTGCCCGTAGAGCTGGTGCAGATGGCGCACATGGCCGATGAGGTCGCCGATCGCTGCCTCGGCCTGTTCGCGATCCTCGTCGGGAATGCCCTCGCCCACCGCATTCCAGACCTGGGTATAGGTCAGCCGCGCGTGCGAATTCATGACTGCCTCGTAGAACTCCGAAGACGCGACCTCGCCGCGATTGTTCAACTGCATGTCGCAGACGAAGCAGAGCCGGTCCACTTTCGGATTCAGCGAGCAGATGCCGTTCGACAGCGTCTCCGGCAGCATGGGCACCACGAAGCCCGGGAAGTACACCGAGGTCGCGCGTTTCTCGGCCTCCTCGTCAAGCGGCGATCCGGGTCGCACGTAATGCGAGACGTCGGCGATCGCCACGACCAGCCGCCAGCCGTTGCGCAGGCGCTCACAGTAGACCGCGTCGTCGAAGTCCTTGGCATCTTCACCATCGATCGTCACCAGCGGTAGGGCACGCAGGTCAATCCGCTCGGCCGCCAGCGCCGGCGGTACCTCGAGCGGTACCGCGGCGGCCTCGTCCAGCACCTCGCGCGGGAATTCGTGTGGGATGTCGTGCCCGTGGATCGCAGTCTCCACCACCAGCGAAGCAGTCAGCTTGTCGCCCAGCACAGCGACGATGCGGCCGATGGGCGGACGCCTCGCGTCCTGTGGCTGGGTGATCTCGGCCACCACCAGCTGACCGCGCTTGGCCTCGTTGCGCGCATCGGGCGGAATCATCAGGTTGCGCTGGATGCGCGCATCGTCCGGCACCACGAAGCCGACGCCGGCTTCCTCGTCATAGCGCCCCACCAACCGACTGACGCGGCGCTCGAGCACCTCGACGATCGCGCCCTCGCTGCGACCACGGCGATCCATGCCGGTGATCGAGGCGAGCACGCGGTCGCCGTGCAGCACCTTGCGCATCTCCGCCGGCGGCAGGAACAGGTCCTCGCCGCCGCCTGCGTCGGGGCGAAGGAAGCCGAAGCCTTCCGGGTTGGCGATGACGGTGCCGGAAATGAGATCGAGTTCGCGCGCCGGAACGAAGCCACCGCGACGGTTCTGCAACAGCTGGCCATCACGCACCATCGCGCCGAGCCGCTTGTCCAGCGCCGCGCGGCGTTCGCCCTCGGTGAGTGCAAGAACCTCGGCCAACTCTTCGGCGGTCATCGGGCCATCGGCCGCGGAGAGCTGCTGCAGGATGAAATCACGACTCGCGATCGGCTCGGCGTAGCGACGCGCCTCGCGCTGGCGATACGGATCCTCGGATGCGCGCGCGTGCGGGCGCGCTTGGCCGGCAGCTTGGCCGCGCGCGCGTTTCCTGGCGCTTTCAGGCATCCAAGCCGGCATCGGTTTTTCTGACTTCGCAGCCTTGCCCCGACCACTCCCGCTCTTCGTGGCGTGGGTGGTCCGGCTCTTTTTCGGCTTCGCGCTGTCGGGAGCAGCGGGTTTGCCCGAACGTGGGCGCTTGCTTGAGGTCTTCTTCATCGTCGCATCCTCGCACAGGCATGGTGAGGGAATGTCGACGCTGCCGACCTCGCGGAGCGCCTAAGCCGGCATCTGCAGCAGTACGCCCGCCACGACGCAGAACGCCACGATCCACAACGGCGACAGGCGCGTGGACTGCAGCAACACGAACCCTGCGATGACGATCGCAACATCGCCCAGCGTTCCTATACCCTCAGCCAAGACCGGGTCGAGGAACGCCGCCGCCAGCAGGCCGACCACCGCGGCATTCACCCCGGCCACGGCACGCATCGCCCAGGCGCGACGCAGCAACTGTTCCCAGAACGGCAACGCCGCCAGCAGCAACAGGAAGCCCGGCAGGAACACGGCCACGAGCGCCACCCCGGCCCCCAGCAGCGGTCGGGAGCCTTGCATGAGTCGGCACCGAGATACGCGGCGATCGAGAACATCGGCCCGGGCAGTGCCTGTGCGGCGCCGTATCCCGCCAGGAAATCATCAGCACGCATCCAACCGGTGCCGACCAGTTCTTCCTGCAGCAATGGCAACACCACATGCCCGCCACCGAAAACCAGGGCGCCGGCCCGGTAGAAGGCGGCAACCACGCTGCCCGGATCGGGGCCTGCAGAGGGCCACGCCAGCGCGAGCACAAGACCGAGGAGGAAAACACCAAACCACGCCCAGCCAGCACGCATCGAGCTGGCCGTTCGATTCGCGGCCGCAGCATTCGAGGCGATGGCCTCCCGGACCCGTCCCACGCCCAGCAGCGCACCGAACAGAATCGCGGCGAGCTGCATCCACGCGGTGCTCGCCAGCACGATCATCACCATCGTGATCACGGCGATCAGCACGTGCGGCAGGCCCACAAGGAAGCGCCGGGCCATGCCAATCAATCCGTGCGCCACGAACACCACCGCCACCAGCTTGAGTCCATGCAGGATCGGCGCGTTCTGCTCCGATCCGAGGTGCGCAGCCGAGAGCGCGAACAGCAGCATCAGCAATGCAGACGGCAGGGTGAACGCCACGAAGGCGGCCAGCGCGCCACGCCAGCCTGCCCGACGCAGGCCAATCGCGAATCCCAATTGGCTGCTCGCCGGTCCCGGCACGAACTGACACAGCGCGAGCAGGCGAGCGAAGGCGGATTCGTCCAGCCAGCGGCGCCGGGTCACGAACTCCTCGTGGAAGTAGGCCATGTGCGCGATCGGGCCGCCGAACGACGTGAGCCCGAGCCGCAGGAAGGCGCCGAACACTTCGCGGAAGTTCCCGTGAAACGGCGCATCCTGAGTGGGCAAGCTGTTCATCGCAGTTGCGCAATCCCGCGGGCTGTGGTCCCGAAACACGTGATTCTGCCCGCGATTCCGTTCGCGAGGCATCAGGCCGGTGTGCCTCCGTTGACGGTGACCACACGCCAACTGGCGGAGGCTTCGGGACGACTTCGACAGCCGAACGCGCCACAGGGCCTCACCACATGAAGGCACGCAAACCCGCTCTCCTCATCATCGACGTGGTGAACCACTTCGACTTCCCGCAGGGTACAGCGCTGGGTCGGAACGCGCGAGGCATCGCACGGCGGATCCTGGCGTTGCGCGAGCGTTTCGACAGGCGCGGTCGTCCGGTGGTCTACATCAACGACAACTGGACGCAGTGGCAGGGCGGCTTCGACGATCTGGTGGCCGGATGCATCGAGGCCGGGGGTGATTCCGCTCACCTGGCCCGGCTGCTGGCGCCCGCGAAGCAGCACTTCCATGTCCTCAAGCCCAAGCACTCCGCGTTCGTCCAGAGTGCGCTGCCCACGCTGCTTGAGCAACAGGAGTCTGACGCCGTGGTGATCACCGGCCTCGCAACCGACTCGTGCGTGCTTGCAACCGCCCTCGATGCGCACATGATGGGATATCCGATCTGGGTACCCAGTGACTGCACGGCCGCGATCGACGCTACCCGCAAGCGTGGCGCACTGACCCTACTCCGGCACAACACGCAGGCAAGCACGCTTTCCAGCGCCAAGGTGCAGGGGCTTTTCCCCGAGACTGCCGAACGGGGCGGTCGCACCCTCGCGCGCCTTTGACGTACGCGGTCCTAGGCTGAGGTGACGAGCCGAGGAAAACGTGATGAAGAAGCAGGATTCCGGACAGCCCGAGCCCGGCAGCATCGGTGCCCCGCCACTCCCCGCCAAGCGCGACGAACCGCGCCGTGACCAAGATGAAACCAAGACGCCTGGCGATGCCCCCGCAGAAGGTTCCGCCCCGTCGCACGGTCCCCAGTTCCCATCTCCGGCTGACCGCTGACCGTTGCGCATTCAAGACGGCATGAAGTGCAGCGCACGGGGCGTGCGCTAGTATCAGTTTTCCCTCTCTTCGAAATCACGCATGGAATGGCTATCTGATCCGACCATCTGGGCGGGCCTCGCGACGCTGGTGGTGCTCGAGATCATCCTCGGGATCGACAACCTCGTTTTCATCGCCATCCTTGCCGACAAGTTGCCCCCGCATCAGCGGGACAAGGCGCGCATCATCGGGTTGTCGCTCGCGCTGTTGATGCGTCTGGGCCTGCTGGCCGCATTGTCATGGATCATGCGGCTGACCACGCCGCTCTTCCATGTTTTCGACCATCCCTTCTCCGGACGCGACCTGATCCTGCTCGGTGGCGGCCTGTTCCTACTGTTCAAGGCGACGATGGAACTGCACGAGCGGCTCGAGGGCACTTCGCACGCGAGCAACGCCAACAAGGCATTCGCCAGCTTCGGCGTGGTCGTCACCCAGATCGTCCTCCTCGATGCCGTGTTCTCGCTGGATTCGGTGATCACCGCGGTCGGCATGGTCGACGAACTGGGCGTGATGTACGCGGCGGTGACCATCGCGATGGCAGTCATGCTGCTTGCGAGCAAGCCGCTGACCAATTTCGTCAACCGGCATCCGACGGTCGTGGTGCTCTGCCTTGGCTTCCTGCTGATGATCGGTTTCAGCCTGGTGGCCGAGGGGCTGGGCTTCAAGATTCCGAAGGGCTATCTGTATGCGGCGATCGTGTTCTCGATCCTGATCGAGAGCTTCAACCAGTTCTCCCGCTTCAAGCGCGAGAAGGACGTGCGCAAACTGCCGTTCCGCCAGCGCACGGCCGAGGCGCTGACCCACCTGCTCGGCGCGCGCGAAGCGGCCGGCCACGAGGGAGCCGATGCCGCCGCAACCGCAGGCAAGGACGATGGCGGGGAACGCCTGCAGCCGGCAGAGCACGACATGATCCGCAGCGTGTTGACGCTCGCCGGGCGTTCGGTCGCCAGCGTGATGACCGTGCGCTCGGACATTGCCTGGATCGATGCCTCGCGCGGCACCGAGCATGTCACCGAACGCCTGATGAATTCCCCGCACACTCGCCTCTTGGTCAGCGATGGCGAACTGGACAACCTGCAGGGCGTCGTGCAGAGCCGTGATGTATTGGCCGGCGTGCTCTCCGGTCAGCCGCTCGATCTCGCCAACCACTTGCGCGAACCGCTGACCCTGCCCGAAGGCACCACCGCGCTGACCGCGCTCGAGCGCATTCGCGAGCACCCGATTCCGCTGGCGATCGTGGTCGACGAGTACGGGAGCCTTGAAGGACTGGTTACCGCCAACGACCTGCTTGCCGCGATCGCCGGGGACCTCGTCGACACCCGCGACGCCGATTACGGCGCCGAGCGCCTGGATGACGGTGGCTGGCTGGTGGATGCCTCGATGTCGATGGAGGACCTGCAGCGCGCCACCGGCATCGACCTCCCGCGCGCATCCACCTACGTGTCGCTGTCAGGCCTGTTCCTCCACCTGCTTGGTCGACTTCCAGTTGAGGGTGACGTCATCGAGGCTGGGGGCTGGACGCTGGAAGTGGCATCGCTCGAGCGACGGCGCGTGGGCAAGGCGCTGCTGAGGCCGCGCGCCGCCATCTGAGCCTCTTCGCTCGTTGGCCCGCGGACACTGCGGTGCTGCTGGCCGGCACCGCATCCATTCGAGCTGGGCGCAACGATCAGCCGGTCTTTCTCGCTTTCGTTGCAGCTTTCTTGGTGGCCACCTTCTTCGCCGGCTGCTTTCCGCCCTTCTCGCCCAGACTCTTCTGCAGCAATGCCACGAAATCCACCACGTTGGTCGTGGCGCCATCGTCGGGCTCGGCCGCGTCGGCCAGCACCTTGGTGGTCTTGCCCTTCTGCTTGATGCGCTTGCTGATGATTTCCGACAGGCGGGCGCGGAACTCGTCGTGGTACTCATCCGGGTTCCACTGGGTCGCCATCGATTCCACCAACTGCGTGGCCATCGTGATTTCCTTGGCTGTGACCCGGTAATCGCCGGACTTGCCCTCCGGCAACTTGTAGTCGGCCGGATCCACCAGTTCCTGCGGATAGCGCATCATCACCAGCACCAGTGCATCGCCTAGCGGCATCACCGCCGACAGGTACTCGCGGGTACGGATCACCACCCGAGCCACGCCGATCTTCTTCGCCTTGACCAGCGTCTCGCGCAGCAGCACGTAGCCCTTCTCCGCCTTCTTGCCGGGTACCAGCACGTAGGGCTTTTCGAAATAGCGGATGTCGATGGCGTCCTCGTCCACGAACGTCTCGATCTCCACCGATTCGTGGGTGTCAGGCGCGGCCGAGGCGATGTCCTCCTTGTCGATCACCACATAGCTGCCCTTGTCGTATTCGAATGCCTTGACGATGTCCTTCCACGGCACTTCCTCGCCGGTCTCGGCGTTGACACGTTCGAAGCGGATGGGCTTCTTGTCGCGCGCATCAAGCATGCGGAAGGACAGGTCTGTGCTGCGCGTACCCGGCATCAATGACACTGGCACGTTCAGCAAGCCGAAGCTCAGGTTTCCGGTCCATATCGGGCGTGCCATGGCTGCATCTCGGTGTGTCGGGCAGTCCAGCGTGCGCCGGACGATGTCGTCGCGCCGTGCAGGACGTCATTCCGGCAGCGTTTGCCGGATGTCGTCGATGCCGGCCCAAGGATGCGATTTCAGCCGCTTGAGACGTGCCGGCGTGTTGCGGATGTCGAATGCGTCTCCGCTTTTCACGCGGCCCAGCTCCTCCCAGCGCAGTGGCATCGCCACCGGCGCCCCGGCCCTCGCGCGTGCGGAGAAGCTTGCGATGCTGGTCGCTCCGCGGCCGTTGCGCAGCCAATCGATGAAGATGCGGCCCTTGCGCTGCCGCTTGCTCGCGGTGGCGACGTAGCGCAGCGGTTCGGCCTCGCGCGCGGCCTCGGCCACCGCCTGCGCGAAGGCACGCGCGCTTGGCCACGGAACTGCCGGCGACAGTGGCACCACCAGGTGCAGGCCCTTGCCGCCACTGGTGCGCACGAAGGATTCCAGGCCCGCCTGGCGCAGAAAGCCGCGCAGCTGGCGGGCAGCGGCCACCAGCTCCTTCCAGGGCAGCGCGGCGTCCGGGTCAAGATCGAGGACCAGCCGGTCGCAGTGTGCGAGGTCATCGACATGCGTGCCCCACGGGTGGAACTCGAGCGTATTGAACTGCACGAGCTCCATGACGCTGGCCGCGTCGGTCGCGTAGAGGTAGTCCTCCTGGTCGCCATCGGATTCCTCGATGGCCACACGACCTGCCAGCTCCATCCCCGGCGTCGCGTGCTTCTGGAAGAAGCACTGTGCGGCGATGCCACTTGGGCATCGCAGCAGCGACAGTGGCCGCTCGGTGATCTCCGGAAGCAGCCAGTCCATCACCTTGAGGTAGTAGTCGGCAAGTTCGCGCTTGCTGATCCTGTCTTCCGGATACAGCAGCTTGTCCGGGCTGCTGAGTTCCGGCGGCTTTCGACTGCCGCCCTTGCGCCGCGTCGCGGCCGTCGGCGGAGACTTCGTGTCGCTCATGGGTGAGGCCCCCTCATCGTCAGCCGGCTCGCGCAAGGAGGCGACCGACCTGTCCGGGCGCACGGACCTGAAGCTGGCCTGCCGCAACAGCCCTCGCCCCCCTGTCCCGCGTGTGTTGACCTCGACCACGAAGGCTGGCGTGGGCAACCATCGCGCCTGGCGCAGGTCGGTATCGTTGTCGGGCACGTGCACGCTGGGCAGCTTGCTGCCTTTGCCACGCAGCATCGTACCGAGCGACTCGAGCTGGACATCGCTGAAGCCGGTACCGACGCGCCCTGCATAACGCCAGCCGTGTACTGCATCCGGCGTCGCCAGCAGCAGCGCGCCGATGCCACTGCGGCTGCCTTTCGGCGGGGTGTAGCCAACCACCGCGTACTCCGCGCTGGCCTGTGCCTTGCACTTGCGCCAGTCGTCACTTCGGCCAGCGTGATAGCGGCCATCCAGTCGCTTGGAGACGATGCCCTCGAACCCTTCGGCCACCGCCGCCTCGAACGCCGCCTGCGCATGGCCGATGCCGTGGGAGCTGTAGGCAAGATGCGCAGGCACTGGCGCCAGCAACCGTTCAAGCAGTGCCTTGCGATCACCCAGCGTGACGTTCGAAAGGTCGATGCCAGCCAGATGCATCACATCGAACAGCACATAGCGCAACTGCCCTTGGCGTTCGCCCGAAAGGATCGCCTGCAGCAGGTTGAAATCCTCGCGGCTGCCGCGTCCGGCGACCAGTTCGCCATCGAGGAGCGCATCGGTCAGTCCGAGCGTCTCCAGCGCATCGCGCACTTCCGGAACCCGCTCACTCCAGTCCAGCCCGTTGCGTGACCACAGTTTCACCTTTCCGCCACGGACCATCGCCAGCAGACGGTAACCATCCCACTTCAGCTCATGCAGCCAGTCATCGCCCACGGGCGGCGCGGCCACCAGCTTCGCAAGTTGCGGCACGGGCGGAGCCGCCGACAGCGGCATCGGGCGCGCGCCCGCCAGTGCTGCTGCCTCGGCCTGCCAGTCGATCGGTGATGCGGATGTCTTCCCGGCACGCGACACAGACGGCTTCTTCGTCCTGGCTGCCGACCCGCTACCGGGCCGGCGTGCGCGCTTTCTGTCCTCAGCCGGAGCCTCGGTCACACCGTCCAACAGGTCATCAGCCTCGACGGAGCCCGCCCATGCATCGTCCTGCTTGAACAGCAGCCATTGCGGTTGCCGCGACGGCTTGCCCGAACGCACCAGATGCCAACCGCCCTTGAGCCTCTCGCCATGCAGCTCGAACCGCAGATGCCCCTTCGCCAGCTGCGCGGCCACATCGCCCTCGCTGGTCCACGTGCCGCGATCGAACAGTGCGACATGCCCGCCCCCATATTGCCCGTGCGGGATCGTTCCCTCGAAAGCCGCGTAGTCCAGCGGATGATCTTCGACTTCCACCGCCATGCGCTTGATCTTCGGGTCCAGGCTGGGCCCCTTCGGCACCGCCCACGACTTCAACACATTCCCAATCTGGAGGCGGAAGTCGTAGTGGCGATGGCTCGCATGATGCAGTTGCACCACGAAAATCGGGCGACGGCCTGCCTTCGTGCGCCCGCCACGTGGCTCGGGCGTGGCATCGAAGCGGCGTTTCCGCTCGTAGCTGTCCAGCGCCATGGTTCGGCGGCCGCTCCAACGCAATTACGACCGTCGTGATCGTTGCAGTGCGGCGGTGAACCTGGCGCGAAACGCGCCTTTACGCATGCCAGGTGGCCAGTCATGCACAACCGCCTGCCACCGCCCGCCGGCCTGCCGGCAGGCGGCGGGCTCGACGCGCTAGAAGTTCAGCCGGAGGCCGATCATGTAGCGTCGACCGAACCGCTCGTACTCCGTGGTGCGCTGTCGATCGCCCTGATAGCGGATGCCTGGCGCGTTCAGCAGGTTGTTGGCGTCCAGATACATCTCGACGTTGTCGTTGAATGCATAGCGCAGGGAGAAGTCGAGGCGACCTACCGCATCCCAGTAGGCATCGCCCAGGACATCACCATCGCCGATCGAGTCGATCCACTCGCTGCGGTACTGCCAGCTCAGCCGCGCCGAGAGGCCGTACGCCTCGTAGTACAGCGACGTGTTGTAGATCAGGTCGGAGGCCCCCGGCAAGCCGACCTTGCGCCCGTCGGGCGTCGTGGCCTCGGTATCGTTGAGCGTCAGGTTGGCGTTGAACCCGAAGTCACCGAGCCAGCTGGGCAGATTCAGGCGTTCGGTGAACGCACCGAACTTCTGCGAATAAGCGAACTCCACGCCGCGGATATGGCCGTCACCGCCGTTGCCGAGGGTGAAATAGGTGTACTGCGAACGCGGGAAGCCCGGCGTGTCCAGGATGTCGCGGCCGAATCGCGGGACTTCCATGTCGAAGAGCACATCGCGCAGCTTCTTGTAGTACAGGCCCGCGGAGAAGAATCCCTGCGGCTTCATGTACCACTCGAAATAGGCATCCAGACCGGTCGACTTTTCGGGCTGTGCATAGGGATTGCCGCCATCGATCTCCTGCTCTTCGTCGTTGACGGCCAGGTTTGGACGCAGGTCGGTGTAATCCGGACGCGCGGCACCGGTGTTCGCAGAGAAGCGCAGCTTCATCTCGTCGTTCAGATCCCAGTTCACGTGTACGCTGGGATAGAAGGCGGTGTTGCGATCGCTGACGTCCAGGCGCTGGTGGGCGCCATCAACCTCGGCGAGCGCCGAGGACTGGTTGCGCGTCTGCTCGCCACGCACGCCGGCTACGATGTTGCCCCAGTCGAAGCGGGTCGTGGCCATGGCGTAGGCAGCCAGGATCGTTTCGGAGACTTCGTACCACTCGTCGCGCGGCACCGATGCGCGCTCCACACTGGCACCTTTGGCAACGAGGCCATCAAGCAGCGCCCATGCCTTGCCTTCGTCGTGGTAACGGAAGCTGTAACCGAGCGGCAACGCGCCCTTGTAAGGCGTGTTCGAGGCGAAGTCGGCCATCGTCGGCGGGGCGATCCCGAGCGCGGCCAGCGTTTCAGGCGTGATCTCGATCGAGGACTGGTTGTTTTCCTTGGTGCGCCGGTCGTACTGGAATCCGAACTGGAACTCCGTGGGGCGGCCCCAGAGCTCCGCGTCGCGGAAGAGGTCCAGACGGCCACTGCGCGCATCGGTGACGGCCGCGCCGCGGTTGGATCGCAGGGAAACGAAGTTGTAGTCGTGCGAATCAAGGGAGCGCTTGAGCGGCCCCTTGGAGAACGTGCCATCCGCGTTGCGCACGGTTTCCCACAACGTCACGCCGTGCATCTTGCGATCGGTGAAATCGTAATCGACGGTCGGACGGAGCGTGCGCTCGGACGGACTCACCCAGGTGGAATTGAACGAGGGCCCGGATTCGCTTTCGGCCTGGGTGTAGTTGAGGCGCCAGCTGGCACGCCAGCCACCGAAGTCCTGGTCACCCCCCAGCGTACTGGTGAAGATGCTCTGGACCGTATTGTTGATGTTGAGCGTGCTGTCGAGCTCGACGCCGTAGACGGTGCCCTTCCATGGCGTGTTGCCGGTACGCACGTCGGCATAGCCGGTGCGCTGCGCCTCCGCCTGCGGCCGCGTGTCGCTGGTGCGCACGGCGTTGGCATCCAGGTCGAACTCCATCGCGTTGCGGAGCTCGTGGTCACTGAATTGCGTGTGGATGGTGCTCAGGAAGAACCGGTGCGCGGCCGAGGGGCGGAACTCGAGCCGCCAGCTCACCGACTCATTCTCCCGCGTCAGCCGGTATAGCTTGTTCTGGTGCGCATCGAACCACACGCGCTCTTCGCCGCCCGGCTCCCGATCCTCGCTGGCCACTTCCGGGTCGGACTCGAAATTGTCGGTGACCATGTCGCGCGAATACTTCGACACAGAAAGCATCGCACCCCAACGGCCGTCCGCGAACGTGTTGGAGATGAAGCCGCCCCAGTTGTACTGGCGCCCACCACCCAGGTCGTTGATACCCAAGCCGAGATCGGCTGCCACCTTGAACCCGTCATAGTCGAAGGGGCTGCGGGTGATGATGTCGATGTTGCCTGCCAGCGTTTCCGAGGGCATTGCCGCGGTGATCGCCTTACGCGCAACGACCTGGGAGGCGATGGCCGAGGGAATCGTGTCCAGTCGCGCGGTGCGACCGGCCGGGCTGATCACGTTGACGCCGTCGAAGGCGATGGTCGTCCAGCGCGCAGGGGCGCCGCGCAGGTTGACATAGCGCTCCTGCCCCTGGTCGCGTTCCACCGCGATGCCAGGAAGTCGGCTGAGCGAGGCCGCGACGTTCTGGTCAGGAAAACGACCGATCGAGTCCGCTGCGACGACGTTGACGAGCGAAGTCGACGAACGCTGTGCCTGAAGCGCCGCGTACTCCGATTCAGCGATCGGCTGGGCCTTCACCACGACTTGATCAAGGGTGAGTCCGGAACTGGCACTCGCTCCAAACTCGACCCGCACATGCGCAGTCTGTCCGGTCACGACCTGGACCTCCTCCTGGCGGTCGGAACGGCCCACGTAGCTGATGACGAGGGTGTGGCGACCGGCCGGCACGCGATACAGCGCGAAGCGGCCATCCGAACCCGTCACCGCCACCGCATTTGAATCCTCGATGCGTACCTCTGCGCCGCCCAGGAAGCCACCGCGACCTGCATCTGCCACCACGCCGGTGACGGTGCCGGTCTCGGATGCCACGTCGTCGGCAAGCACGACCGCAGTCGCGGAGGGGCCGGCCTGTGCGAACACCGGCGATTGGGGAGCGAGGGCAAGCAGCAGCGCAGCTGCCAGAGGGGACACCTTCAGCATCGTTGTTACCTCATGAATAATGCGTTGCAACCGCTGCGCGAGCAGCAGCCAATGGACGGAACCAGATGGTGTGGCGGCGCGAGATCAGTGCGCGTCGATGAAGACCGGATTGCTGTAGAACCACAGGTCCGACCAGGGATCCTCGCCACGTGGATCAGGCGACGGCTCCAGTTCCGCGGTGTTGGTGCCGCGCACGCGCAGGTATTGGCCCTGCGCCGACGCCGGGAACTCATGCGTCATGACGAGGTACTCTCCATCGCGGGTCCAGTCGCTGGCCGTAAAGCGCTTTGCCACTCGCGTGGTCGGGTTGGCGTCGTTTGCGCGGTTCGCCGAGGGGCCGGTGACGTCGCCCACGATCAGGTCGACGCGAGCCACCTCGGGCGTCCTTCCGCCGTGGTTGGCTCCGGCAGGATCGCGTACGCGGATCGCCACGCGCACGGTTTGCCCGGCATGGACATGTGCGGTTCCGCCGATTCCGGCACGACCGCTGCCGTCAGCCGCGGATACCACGACGTCGAGGGCCGAGATGAGGTCGCCCGTGGTCACGAACACCCGGCCGTTACGCAGCCCGTCGAGTACGTCCGCGTGCGTGCGCTCGGCAAGCACATAGGTCTTGGAATACTCCCCGGGGTAGAAGTCGCTTCCACCTTCGCGCCAGTGCCGATGCGCGTCGGACGTCGAGGTCACCCACCAGCGGCGCCCCTCGCCCAGCATCGAGTCCCAGAAGCCGCCGAGGCGAGCCGTCATCTGGTCGAATCCCCCGAGCGTCGGCGAGTTCCGATAACCGCCTCGCGCCCCTTCCGGGTCTAGGCTTCCATCCTGGTTCAGCCCGCCCGCCTGATGGCCGGGCGCGCCTTCCATGCCGACCGCAACCTTCGGCGCAGTGTCGTTCCAGGCCCGGAATTCGACCGGGGTGTACTTTCCGTACTCGCCCACGCCGGTCGCCGAACGGGATGGATGGTTGGCGATCAGCACTGGCGGCGCCGCCAGCGAACGCATGTGTTCGAGCGCGTGCAACATCTTGGGCTCGGTGTCCCGTGCGGGATCACGCGGCCACGCGTCACGTTGCGAGTAACGCGATTCGATTGCGTGCAGGTCCTCCCGCTCGTGATGCGTGTGCGGCATGATCAGGCTGCTGTGGTCGCCCCCCGGCGTATCGAACTCCATGCCGAAGAACTGCAGGACCTCGGGGACCTCGCGACGCGCGGCCTGCAGTGCAGGCCAGGTGTGATCGTGGCTGATCTTGGAGTGGTTCGGCCCACCATGGTCGGTTGCCACCGTCCACGCCAGCCCATGCTCGCGCGCCTTGCGCGCATTGTCGGCAATGGAGTACCTGCCATCTCCGCCGAACTGCGGTGTCGGCGGCGACTTGCCGTCTGCACTCTCGACGTACTTGACGCTGAACTCGCTGTGGATGTGATGGTCGCCAGCCAGCCAGCTGCGTGAACCAGTGTCGAAGATTGCATCCGACGCGTCGGAATGGGTTGAACGGACCGGTTGTGATGCGCACCCGGCGATGATTGCAGCCAGAAGGACGACGCTGGCGTTGCGTGGAAAAATCACTTGCCTGTAACCCCATTGAATGCACGGACACAGCAGTCAAACCCTTCACCACTGCTGTGCGGGGACTCATCTTCTTCGTCATGCGTGACATCGGGGCAACAAGGAAATGACGGCCGGGTGACATCCGGAAGATGATGCGTTGCTCACCGAACCTGCACCATGTTCTTTCCGTGGGACAGGCGGGCATACGTGCCTGCTATGCGTCCGGAGTCGAAATCCCGCCGACATTTCATGCACGCTGCATGATCTGCACGGCGCATCTTCGAACGCGATGGGATGGCTGAACGTAGCCCTGGCGCGAGCGTGATAGCACTGTCTGAGGCGAAATTTAAGATCGGGTGGAGGCATTCCTTCCAGCCAGATGGCGTTTCGCAGGGTATGGCGGCATCCTGTCCAACCATACCGACGGAGCGCGTCGATTGATTCCGTTGTCCGGAAGCCTGCCTATGCCGCATCCCGGCATGCTCGGCGCGTTGCATCTTGCGGCCATCGTGACGGGTCTGCTGTTCTACGTGTCCTTGCGAAGGCGCGGCCGCCAGTACCGGACGGCTGCCGCTGCACTCGCCTGGGTTATGGCATTGGTCGTGTTCCCCTATATCGCGCTGCCCCTGTTCTTTCTGCTGGGCCGCCGCAAGGAAAGGGGCACGCGCCCGATCGCCTGGCCCCGCAATCCGGCTACCGGCCTAGAGGGGGCGCAAGTCCACGCTTTTGAGAGCGAACACCTCGGGCGTGCCGAGGAGATCCCGCCGCCCCGCGCAATCACCCGGTTCGCGCTTGACGAAAGTGGCGAGGTGGCATTGTCGCGCCTGCTGGCACTGTTGGATGGCGCCGAGGAGGAGATCGCGTTGTCGATCTTCATCCTGACCGATGACGCGGCTGGCCACGCCGTGCAATCGAGCCTGATCGCGGCCGCCGATCGCGGGGTTCGCGTGCGCGTGCTGTTGGACCGGATGGGCACCGCGCGGCACCTGCATCGGATTCACGACCGGCTGGAGGCGGCCGGAGTAAAAGCGCGCGCCTTCGGCGCTGTTCGCGGATTGCGTTCACTGGCCACCGGCAACCTGCGCAGTCATCGCAAGTTCGCGGTGGTCGATGGAAATTGCCTGTGGAGCGGTGGGCGCAACATCGCCGAGGCCTATTTCCCCCAAGAGGAAGAGGAAGGCTGGATCGACCTGAGCTACGTCGTGGAAGGGGCGGTGGCGGCCGATGCGCTCGCCCTGTTCGATCGGCAATGGGGCGAGGCTTCCAGCCCGCACCAACCGCCAGTGGTGGGGCGCTCAGGCAAGGACGTGATGCTGGTTCCCAGCGGCCCGGATTTCACCCGCGACACCGCCTACGACCTGCTCCTCCAGGCCGTCCATCGCGCCGACAACCGGATCTGGATGGTCACGCCCTACTTCGTGCCGGATGACGCCTTCCTGCACGCCCTCCTGCTCGCCGCCCGTCGGGGCGTGCAGATCCGCCTGGTCCTGCCTGCCCGATCGAATCACCCGCTGGCCGACATCGCCCGCCGGCGCTCCCTGCGTGACCTCGCGGCTGAAGGCACAGAGATCCTGTCGCTGGCGAGGATGTGCCACGCGAAGGCGGTCATCATCGACGAGGCCTGGGTGATGTCCGGTTCGATGAACCTGGATACCCGCAGCTTCTTCCTCAACTACGAGCTGTCCTGCCTGTTCCTCGATCCATCGGTGGTGGCGCAGTTCGACGCGTGGCATGCAAGGCTCGCTGCCAATGGCGTCCGCTGTCAGACCGCACATGCAACGCTGATCCAGGACCTGTACGAAGGCATGGTCAGGGCAATCGCCTTCCAGCTATGAGTCCTTGTCGGCCGAAGCCTGCAACCCTACCTGCACGACCAGTCCACCCATTGAACTTTCCCCGAGCGTGATGCCGGCGCCGATCGCATCCGCTGCGGCCCTGGCGATCGCCAGCCCCAGGCCACTCCCGGCAGCCGTGGCGGTGGAGGCACGATAGAAGCGATCAAATGCGCGGGCACGTTCGTCGGCCGGAATTCCCGGACCGGAGTCTTCAACGAGGACAGACCATCGTCCTTCGCCCTTGCTGCGCACTGTCACCTTGACCTGACCCTGTTCGGGCGTGAACTTCACCGCGTTGTCGAGCACGTTGGACAACAGCTGGCGGATCGGTTCGGGGGGAACCTCCACCGGGGCATGCGCCGGCACGTCCAGAGTGAGCTGGAGACGCTTGTGATCGATCATGCCTGCCAGGGCTGAAATCCGCTCCCGAATCAAGGTGGACAAATCGACAGGTACCGGTTTCGAGACATCGCTGTCCTGCCGCGCCAACGCCAGCAACTGTTCCACTACACGCGTGGCACGCTCGATACCCGCGCGCTGCCGGCCCAACTGTTCTCCACGTTCAACCTCCGAGCTCGATCGCTTTATCGCTTCGTTCTGCAGCTGCAGCGCCGCAAGCGGGGTCCGCAGCTCATGCGCCGCATCGGCGACAAAGCGACGCTCCCGCTCGAAGGCGGCCCTCATCCGCGACATCAGCTGGTTCATTTCTTCCACCAGAGGCCGGATCTCGCCAGGCAGACCGGATGCTTCCAACGCTTCGAGCGCGTCGGGCGCGCGCCGGGAAAGGTCCTCCCGCAGCCGCACGAGCGGACGCAGCGCCAAGGTGGTGACGGCCCAGACGATGGACATCAGGGCAATCGCGAGGGCCAGCATCGGCCACAGGGTCCGCAACGCGAGCTCGCCTGCGATCTCGCTGCGTGCGCTCATCTCCTGAGCCACCTGTACCTGCCGATTGCTTTGTGTGCTCACGAACACACGCAAGGCTTCGCCTTCCACATTGATGTCGGTGAAGCCATCCCGCTGCAACCTAGGCAGCGGGAACCTGTCGTCCGACGCATAGGCAAGACCTGCCGCAGACCAGGCCTGCACGTAGAGATCAAGCTCATCCAGACCGTCCTCCATGGCCTCCAGTGGCATCGCTTGCCCCGGGCTGATCCGATCCAGCAGCAGCGCGGTCTGCTGCATCTGATAGTCGAAGATCTCGTCGGCCTCCTCCAGGGTCGAGCGATAACCGATCCACGCCTGTACGACCAACGCGACCAGCAGCAATGGGGTCAGCAGCCGGAGCAGGCGGGCACGAAGCGACGCGGGCTTCTTCGCCGAAGCGCTCATGAACCCTCCTTCGGCACGAAATAGCCCAGCCCTCGGATGTTCTGGATGATGTCGGCACCGAGCTTCTTGCGGATGCCATGCACGTAGACCTCGACGGCGTTGCTGCTGATTTCGTCGTTCCAGCCGTAGAGTTTCTCCTCCAACTGCTGCCGGCTCAGCACCACTCCCGGGCGCATCAGCAAGGGTTCGAGCACCGCCCACTCTCTGGCAGAAAGGGTGATGCGGGTGCCTTCGCGCATCGCTTCGCGGCTGATGGGATCGAGCGTGAGGTCGCCGTGTCGATACACCGGCTCGGCACGGAACGCCGCACGACGCAACAGGGCACGGATACGCGCCAGAAGTTCATCGAAGTCGTAAGGCTTGAGCAGGTAATCGTCCGCGCCCGCATCAAGCCCCGCCACCCGATCCGCGAAAGCGTCACGTGCCGTCACGATCAGCACCGGGACCGTGCTCCTGCGTGAACGAAGTCCTGTCAGGACCGCCAGACCATTGCGCCTGGGCAGGCCCAGGTCCAGCAGCACCAAGTCGTACTGCATGGTCCTGAGTGCGGTGTCTGCCTGGATGCCATCCCGAACCCAGTCAACGGCATAGGACTCCTTGCCGAGCAACCCGACAAGTGCCTCGCCAATCATCGGATCGTCTTCCACCACCAGCAGTCGCATGCTGCCTCCGTACGCGCTTCCCAAAAGTCGACCGCGCAGCCGAAGCCACGCGGTCGACAACATCGCCATGTTGCAACAAGGCGAACCGGAGGGCTCAGTCCTCCTTGTCGAGCTCGCTGGAGAGTACCTTGCCGGTCACCGCATCGACGGTCACATCGTAGACCGCGTTCTTGCCCGAAACGACCTCGACCTCGATTACCGTCTTGCCACGCTCGGTTTCGATCTCGGCTTGGGTGGCGCGACCTTTCGCGTGGGCTTCGGCCTTGGCAATCGCTTGCGTCAATGTCACCTTGGCCTTGGCAAGGTCGTGGACCGCATCGTTCTCCTGCTTGCCCGATTGGGCCATGGCAGTGCCACCGGCGGCCAGCAGCGCGGTCAGGATGGCGGCGGAAAGAAGTTGCTTGCGGGTATTCATGATGGTGCTCCAGTAGTTGGGGGATGTCCGTGGCATCGCTGCCATTCGACATGCACAGACTGGAGGCCTTCCCTTAGGTGGGACTTATGGAGGTGCCTGCTTCGGGCACTCTGTCTAATTCGACTGGGTAGGCCTCGCGCAGCGCAGGCGCCTCTTGTGAAATTCGCCGTGCATTCCGTGTCCAGTCCCGGAAACCGTGGTTCGCACACGCAGTCTGCCAGCACGCGGGGGCAAGGCCTAGCAAAACCGCGAGCAATGAACTGCCTCCAAGACTGGCTAAACCGAAAGTCTGCTCACGGCTCAAGATCTCCAAGGCAAACCCTTTGCCAGCAGATCCGACCAACGGATCTCGGGGCAGAGACCATCACTATCCGCGACGCGGTAGACGGTTGATCGCGCACAAGTGTTCGGATTCTCACGTCGCTCAGCGCAACGTCCTTGATCCTTACGCACACCATGGTGCGAAGCTACATAACCCCTTGTTTTGTAAGGGGAAACGAACGTCGAGCAACAAAAAACCCCGCTTGCGCGAGGTTCTTGATTCCGACCGTTGGTGCCCAGGAGAGGACTCGAACCTGTGTAGTATGTAGTTGTATTCATAGACATTTCTTCCTCTGCTCCTGCACCCCTTACACACAGCCTTACGCAC
>JAEXBT010000043.1 GCA_023393895.1 Pseudomonadota bacterium | reverse complement strand
TCTGGTCGCTGGCACGCGCCGCGAGCACGCCGGGCAGGCGTGCGGCGTCCTGGTCGAGTAGCGGATCGCGGCTGCCGCTGCGCAAGGCCTCCCAGAGCGCACGCTGCGCCGGATCGAGCATGTCCTCGTCGAAGCGGTAGTAGGCCGAGACCCCGGCGCGACGGTCGCGTGCCAGGCCGGCCTCCTTCAGCTTCGCCAGGTGGGTGGATACGCGGGGCTGTGCCAGCCCGGTGATCGCGGCCAGTTCGGCCACGGTCAGTTCCTCGTGCGTGAGCAATGCCAGCAGGCGCACGCGGGTGGCGTCGGCGAAGACCTTGAGCCGGGACGACCAGGCTTCGAGATCCATGTTTATCTCTTTATCCGGATTCAAAGATAATTCTGAGGCGGCATCGCTCCGGGGTCAAGCCGGGCATGGGCCGCGGCGGGTTGCCGGGCTACAATCGCGGTTTCGATTCCTGCGAGGACGCACGCCGTGGATTTCAGCTTCACCGAAGAGCAGTTGATGATTCAGGATGTGGCGCGCCGGATCGCCCAGGAAAAGATCGGACCGTCCGCCGAACATTTCGACCGCAGCGGTGAATTCCCGCTGGAGAACATCCGCCTGCTGGGCGAGAACGGGTTGATGGGCATCGAGGTGCCGACCGAGTACGGCGGCGCGGGCATGGACCCGGTGGCTTACGTGCTGGCCATGGTCGAGATCGCCGCGGCCGATGCCGCGCATTCGACCATCATGTCGGTGAACAACTCGCTGTTCTGCAATGGCATCCTCACCCACGGCACGGAGGCGCAGAAGAAGCAGTATGTGTCCGCGATCGCCGAGGGCCACGAGATCGGTGCGTTTGCGCTGACCGAGCCGCAGTCCGGCTCGGATGCGACCGCGATGCGCTGTCGGGCGGTGAAGCAGGCCGATGGCTCCTACAAGATCAACGGCAAGAAGAGCTGGATCACCTCCGGCCCGGTCGCCAAGTACATCGTGCTGTTCGCGATGACCGACCCGGACAAGGGCGCGAAGGGCATCACCGCGTTCCTGATCGACACCGACAAGCCGGGTTTCGGGCGCGGCAAGACCGAGCCCAAGCTCGGCATTCGTGCATCGGCCACCTGCGAGATCGAGTTCGAGGACTACGTCGCCGCCGCCGACGACGTGCTGGGCAAGGAAGGCGAGGGCTTCAAGATCGCGATGGGCGTGCTCGATGCCGGTCGCATCGGCATTGCCAGCCAGGCCATTGGCATCGCCCGCGCCGCCTACGAGGCCACGCTTGCCTACGTGAAGGAGCGCAAGGCTTTCGGACAACCGATCGGCGCGTTCCAGATGACACAGGCCAAGATCGCCGACATGAAGTGCAAGCTCGATGCCTCACTGCTGCTGACGCTGCGCGCGGCGTGGCTGAAGGGGCAGGGCCAGCGCTTCACCAACGAGGCATCGATCGCCAAGCTCACCGCGTCCGAGGCCTGCATGTGGATCGCCCATCAGGCCGTCCAGATCCACGCCGGCATGGGCTACAGCAAGGAAATGCCGGTCGAGCGCTACTTCCGAGACGCCAAGATCACCGAGATCTACGAAGGCACCAGCGAGATCCAGCGCTTGGTGATCGCGCGCAACGAAACCGGGTTGCGTTGATGGAAGCCGACGCTCGACATGCCGGTGCGCCCGCCTCGTGTGGGGTGGGCGCGGGTGTTTCCGTGTTCCAGATGCCGTTTCCCCGTCTTGCTCGTGGCGCCTGCCCGCGCCGATGAACGCAGGGCAGCAGCCCGCGTATCGAGCGATTCCGTCTCTCGCCTGCCCAGGTTGAACCCATGACTTCCAAGAAATCCGTTACCAACGCACCCGCCACGCGTGCGCCCGCGACAGCGCTGAAACCCGTTCTCGATGCGCTGGGCAAGGATGACGCCGCCCGCCGTTTCGCCGCGGCGTTGTTCGAGCGTCTGTCCCCCGATGAGCTGGCCAGCCACGGCCCCAAGGCCTGGGCGTCGCTCGCGCGCGATGCCCTCGGCTTCATCACCGTGCGCAAGCCGGGCAAGGCACTGATCCGCGTGTTCAACCCGGAACTGAAGCAGCACGGCTGGGAACTGCCGCGCAGCGTGTTGCAGGTCGCCAACGACGACATGCCGTTCCTCGTCGACTCGGTGACCAATGCGTTGACCGAACAGGGCATCGGCGTGCATGCGCTGATCCATCCGGTGCTGCCGATCAGCCGTGACCGTGCCGGCAAGCTGCAGTCGGTCGGAGAGGGCTCGGACGAGTCGGTGATCCACGTGGAAATCGATCGTCTCGACAGCGCCGATGCACGTGCGCTGGAGAAAACCATCGGCAAGGTGCTCGATGACGTGCGCGCAAGCGTGAAGGACTGGCCGCGCATGCGTGACCGCATGCTGGAGGCGGCGGAGGCACTGGTAGAGAATCCGGGCCCGGTGCCCGCGTCCACGCTGGAGGAGGCGCGCGAGTTCCTGCGCTGGGCGGCGGACAACCACTTCACCTTCCTTGGCTATCGCGAGTACAAGGTGGAGAAGCAGGGGCGGGAAGACATGCTGGTCGCCGTGGAAGGCTCCGGCCTGGGCCTGCTCCGCGACGAGGACGCGAGCAAGCCGCGTCCACTGAAGTCGATGGATGCGCACGAGCTGCAGAAGGCCGGCGTGCTCGACCCGGTGGTGCTTTCCAAGACCAATGCACGTGCGCGTGTGCACCGTCGGGGCTACATGGACTACATCGGCGTGGTGAGCTATGACGCCAAGGGACGCCCGCTCGACGAAAAGCGCTTCATCGGCCTGTTCACCTCCAGTGCCTACAACCGTCGGCCGTGGGAGATCCCCGTGGTGCGCACCCGCTTCGAGCGGGTCATGCAGCAGTCGGGCATGCCAGCCAGCGGCCACAGCGCGAAGGCGCTCCGCCATATCCTGGAGACCCTGCCGCGCGACGAACTGTTCCAGTCCACCGACGCCGAACTGCTGGCGCTGGGTTCGGGCGTGCTGGGCCTGCAGGAGCGCGTCGACAGCAAGCTGTTCATCCGCCGTGACCGCTACGGCCGCTTCTATTCGGTGCTGGTGTTCGTGCCGCGCGAGCGCTTCAACACCGACATGCGACATCGCATCGAGCGGATGCTGAAGGAGGCGCTGTCGTCCGACCACGTCGAAAGCCACGTGATGATGGGCGATTCGCCGCTGGCCCAGCTGCACATGATCGTGCGGCCGCGCAGCGACGCGACGGATCGCGAGTTCGACATCGCGGGCCTCGAGGCGGCGCTGGCCGAGATCGTCCGCAACTGGCACGACAACCTGACCGACCTGCTGGTCGGCCGCCACGGCGAGGCCGAGGGCCTCAAGCTGGCCAAGCACTTCGGGCGTGCACTCAGCTCCGCCTACATCGAGCAGGCCAGCCCCGAAGCCGCCGCCAACGACGTCGCCGAACTCGCCGCACTGGCCGATGACGACGCGCTCGGCATCAGCCTGCGCACCGATCCGGCCGCCAGCAACTGCGAAGGCTGCATCGAGGTCAAGCTGTTCCGCCGCGGCGACACGCTGCCGCTGTCGGAAGTGCTGCCGATGCTCGAGCACATGGGGCTCCAGGTCATCACCGAATACCCGTATGACGTCGTCGCCGACGGCCAGCACTACTCGATCCAGGATCTGGAAGTGCGGGCCGGCGAGGGGGCGATGCTCACCGACGAGAGCATCGAGTACTTCATCGAGGCCTTCGGGCGGGTATGGCGCGGTGATCTCGAGAACGATGGCTTCAACAGGCTGGTGCTGGGCGCCGGCCTGCGCTGGAAGCAGGTCCAGATGCTGCGCGCCTACTGCAAGTACCTGATGCAGATCGGCGTGCCGTTCTCGCAGAGCTACGTGGAGGCCACCTTCGCGCGCTATCCGCTGCTCGCGCGCCTGATGGTCGAGTACTTCGAGGCCCGCTTTGATCCCGCCGCCGGCCGTGGCGGTGCCGCGGACAAGCGTGCAGCCGAGGCCTTCGCCGTGCAGCTGGCCGGTCTGGCCGCCGGGGACGAATCGGTGCTGGCCGTGCTTGCGCCGCTGACCGCGGCCCGCACCCAGTCCAGGGATGCGCGCGGCGCGGCGGTGAACAACGCCCTGCGCGGGCTGCTCGACCGGGTCAAGAGCCTGGACGAGGACCGCATCCTGCGCGGCTTCATGGGCGTCATCGATGCCACCCTGCGCACCAACTATTTCATCGAGTACACCGATGGGAAACGCAAGGATGGCGGGCCGGCCGACTACCTGAGCTTCAAGCTGGATGCGGCGAACGTGCCGGATTCGCCCAAGCCGCGGCCGTACCGCGAGATCTGGGTCTGCGGCCCGCGGGTCGAGGGCACCCACCTGCGATTCGGGCCGGTGGCCCGCGGCGGCCTGCGCTGGTCCGATCGCCGCGAGGATTTCCGTACCGAGGTGCTTGGCCTGGTGAAGGCGCAGATGGTGAAGAACACGGTGATCGTGCCGGTGGGCTCGAAGGGCGGCTTCTACGCCAAGCGGCTGCCGGATCCAGCGGTCGACCGTGACGCCTGGTTCGCCGAAGGCGTGGCCTGCTACAAGCGCTTCATCAACGGCATGCTCGACATCACCGACAACCTGTCGAAGGACGGCAAGGTGCTGCCGCCGGTCGGCGTGGTGCGCCACGATGGCGACGATCCCTACCTGGTGGTCGCCGCCGACAAGGGCACGGCGACCTTCTCCGACATCGCCAACGGCATTTCCGCCGCGCATGACTTCTGGCTCGGCGATGCGTTCGCGTCCGGCGGCTCGGTCGGCTACGACCACAAAGGCATGGGCATCACCGCGCGCGGTGCCTGGGAATCGGTCAAGCGCCACTTCCGCGCGCTCGGCCACGACACGCAGAAGCAGGACTTCACCGCGGTCGGCATCGGCGACATGTCGGGCGACGTCTTCGGCAACGGCATGCTGCTGAGCAAGCACATCCGGCTGGTCGCCGCATTCGACCACCGCCACATCTTCATCGATCCCGATCCGGATGCAGCGACCTCGTACAAGGAGCGCCAGCGGCTGTTCAAGCTGCCGCGTTCGTCGTGGGCCGATTACGAAGCCAAGCTGATCAGCAAGGGTGGCGGCGTGTTCTCGCGTGCGGAGAAGGCGATCAGGCTGAGCCGCGAAGCCAAGGAGATCCTCGGCATCGCGGCCGAGGTCGAGACGCTGAGCCCGAATGAACTGATGTCGGCGGTGCTCACCGCGCCGGTCGACCTGCTGTGGAACGGCGGCATTGGCACCTACGTCAAGTGCAGCCGCGAAAGCCACGCCGATGTCGGCGACCGCGGCAACAACGCGCTCCGCGTGGATGGCCGCCAGCTGCGTTGCCGCGTGGTGGGCGAGGGCGGCAACCTCGGGTTCACCCAACTTGGCCGTGTGGAAGCCGCACAGCACGGCGTGCTGATCAACACCGACTTCATCGACAACTCCGCCGGCGTGGACACCTCCGACCATGAGGTCAACATCAAGGTGCTGCTCAATGGCGAGGTCCAGAAGGGCACGCTCAAGCTGGCCGAGCGCAACAAGCTGCTGGCCTCGATGACCAGCGAAGTGGCTGGCCTGGTGCTGCACGACAACTATCGCCAGAACCAGGCGCTGTCGCTGATGGAACGCATGACCTCGACCCGGCTGGGTTCGAAGATGCACTTCATCCGCACGCTGGAGTCGCAGGGGCTGCTCGATCGCCAGATCGAGGACCTGCCGAGCGATGCCGAGGTCGCCGAGCGCAAGGCGCGCGGCCAGGGGCTGACCCGGCCGGAACTGGCGGTGCTGCTGTCGTACTCGAAGCTGGTGGCCTATCCGCAGCTGCTGGCCAGCGACGTGCCGGAAGATCCTTACCTGTCCCGCGAACTGGTGCGTTATTTCCCGCAGCCGCTGCAGGCCAAGTACGCCAAGGCGATGGAGTCGCACCGTCTCAAGCGCGAGATCATCGCCACCGCGGTCACCAACTCCACCGTCAACCG
The DNA here is from genome assembly GCA_023393895.1 of Pseudomonadota bacterium. The sequence goes on along the minus strand of JAEXBT010000043.1, from coordinate 3,741 downwards.
CATGGGCGCGACTTTCCTGATGCGGATGGAGGAGGACAGCGGCCGCAACATCGGCGAGATCGCCAAGGCCTACACCATCACCCGCGAGACGCTGGACGCGCGCGAGTTGTGGTCGCAGATCGACGCGCTCGATGGCAAGGTCGCCGAATCCGCTCAGATCGACGCACTGCAGACCATCTGGGAAGTGCAGCGTGGCTTCACCCGCTGGCTGCTTTCGCGCCCGGGCGCCATTCCCGGCATCCAGCAGGCCGTCGAGCGTTACCACGACGGTTTCCGCGACATCCGTGCCGGCGAGGACATCCTGCCCGCGTCGCAGCGGCCGGCCTACGAGGCCAGCCGCAAGGAATGGCGTGGCAAGGGCTTCCCGGCCGCGCTCGCCGACCAGCTGGCGGCGCTGCCGTACCTGGAGCCGAGCCCCAACATCATCGAACTGGCGCGGGAGCGCAAGCTGCGCGCGGTGGAAGTGGCGAAGGTCTACTTCCGGCTGGGCGATGCATTGCGCGAGCCATGGCTGCGCGAGCAGATCGAGGCCCTGCAGGTGGATGGGCGCTGGCATGCGGTCGCCCGCGGCGTGCTGCGCGACGAACTGGCCGCGCAGATGCGCAAGCTCACCGAGCAGGTGCTGGCGATGCCCGGACGCAACGCCGAGGCCAAGGTGGAGGCGTGGCTGGAGCGCGACGATCCGACGCTGCGTTTCACGCTCTCGATGCTCAACGAACTGGCGACCCAGAAGACGCTCGACTACCCGACCGTGTCGGTGGCTGTGCAGCGGCTTGCGCAGCTGGCGTCGCGTGGCTGAAGCCCGGTGGCGTGACGAGACGGGGCCTGCGGGCCCCGTTTTCGTTCGCGTCCCCGCCCGCGTTATCCTCGCGCCATGAGCAAGCCACGGATCGCCTTCCTCGCCAGTCCTGCCGACGACGCCCAAGCCGCGCTGGCGGGGCTGGTGGCGATGCATGGCCAGGCCGCACCGGAAGACGCCGATGTGCTGGTGGCGCTCGGGGGCGACGGCTTCATGTTGCAGACCCTGCATCGTCACGGCCTGCTCGACACGCCGGTATACGGGATGAAGCTGGGGACGGTCGGCTTCCTGATGAACCAGTTCCGTCCCGATGACCTGTGCGAGCGACTGCAGGCTGCTGAGCCCGCCGTGCTGAAGCCGCTGGAAATGCTGGCGCAAACCGAGTCGGGCGCAAGCGTATCGTCGTTGGCCTACAACGAGGTGTCGCTGCTGCGGCAGACGCGGCAGGCCGCACATATCGCGATCGATCTCAACGGCGAGATCCGCCTCGACGAGCTCATCTGCGACGGCGTGATGGCGGCGACGCCCGCCGGCAGCACCGCCTACAACTTCTCCGCGGGCGGACCGATCCTGCCCCTGGGCAGCAACGTGATGGCGTTGACGCCGATCGCACCGTTCCGCCCGCGCCGATGGCGTGGCGCGGTGCTGAAGGCGACCACCGAAGTCCGCTTCCGCGTGCTTGATCCCTACAAGCGCCCGGTCAGCGCCACCGCCGACTCGCACGAGGTCCGTGACGTCGTCGAGGTCACCATCCGCGAATCCTCCAGCCGCACGGTGAAGCTGCTCTTCGACCCCGAGCACAACCTCGAGGAGCGGATCCTCAGCGAGCAGTTTGTGGCATGAAGCCGGTCGCAGCGGATGCGACCGGGGTGGGGGATGCTGCGGACATGGACAGCAGTCGCCATCCGTCCCTGATCGTCGCGATCACCGCCCGCGCGCTGTTCGACATGGAGGACAGCCACGACCTGTTCGAGCGCGAGGGCGTCGAGGCGTTCAGCGCACACCAGCGCGAGCGCGAGGACGAACCGCTGGCGCCCGGGATCGCCTTCCCGCTGGTACGCAAGCTGCTGGCGCTCAATCGGAACGCCGCGCCGGATGCACCTCACGTCGAGGTGATCCTGCTCTCGCGCAACTCGGCGGATACCGGCCTGCGCATCTTCAATTCCATCCAGCACCACGGTCTGGATATCCGCCGCGCCACCTTCACTTCGGGCGCGCCGGTCTGGCCCTACATCCGGCCGTTCGGCGCCCAGCTTTTCCTTTCGGCCAATCCGGAGTCGGTGCGTCGTGCGCTGGAAGCCGGTGTCGGCGCGGCGACCATCCTGCCCGCGCGCGCGCCGGAGTGGCTTCACGACCAGCTGCGGATCGCCTTCGATGGGGATGCGGTGGTGTTCGGCGACGAAAGCGAGCGCGTCTCTCGCGAGCAGGGGCTGGAAGCCTTCGGCGCGCACGAGCGCGAGCGTGCCCGCGAGCCCCTGTCAGGCGGTCCTTTCCGCGGCTTCCTGCAGGCCTTGCACGATCTGCAGGCGGCCTACCCGCCGGGCGAGGATGCGCCGATCCGCACCGCGCTGGTGACTGCGCGTTCGGCGCCGGCGCACGAACGGGTGATCCGCACCCTGCGCGAATGGGGCGTCCGCCTTGACGAGGCACTGTTCCTGGGTGGCCGCGACAAGGGCGTGTTCCTGGAGGCGTTCGGCGCCGACATCTTCTTCGACGACTCGCTGCAGAACATCGATTCGGCGCGCCGGCACGTCGCCGCGGGCCACGTGCCGCACGGCGTGGCGAACGACTAGGGCGGGGGCAGGGTGATGTCGGTGAGTCGCCAGCGCAGCCCCTGGCGCTCGAAGACGAAGTCCACCGGCTTGCCGTCCGCGCTCTGCACGGTGGCCACGAAGCGTGAGGGTGACTGGAAGCTGGTCTTCGCATCCTTCAGCGGGTCGTAGGGCATCGGCGCGGCGGTGGCGCCGCCATCAGGATCGACATTGCCGGTCACCCGCTGCTTCAGTGCATGCCCCTGCAACAGGACGGCAATGCCCATCGGGGAGACCATTGCGTCCACGGCGTTGTCCGACAGGGCGCCGGCAACGCCCGCCGCCAGGCCGCCGCCGGCCGGTGCGCCGAAGCGGCGGCCGATTTCCCTGGCGATGCGATCCTCGATGCGCGCACGCAGGTTCGCGCGCAGGGCGGGGTAGTCGACGTGGGGAGCGAGCTTGCCGACGTCACGTGTTTCCATCGCCTGCTGGATGCCGCGGATCGCCAGGTACGGCCCGGCCACGATCCAGCCAGCCAGGCCAAGCGCAGCGATCACCACGACGAGCAGGGCGGTCTTCGCGGTCATGTTCATTCAGAAATCCAGGTCAAGGGCGGCGCACAGGTAATCCACGAACGGTGCGAGCGATATCAGGTCCTTCTCGATGCGGCCGCGCAGCCGCGGGCCGGTCATCTGCGCGTCGTCCAGCGTGGTCACCAGCACGAAATTGCGATGGCGAAGGTCGTCGAGATGTTCGAAATCCGCGGGAAAACCCGGGGGCGGACGCACTAGCATATCTTCCTCGCCCAGGTTGAATCTTTTCCGCAGCACCTTGTCATGGGCCGCACGCGCCCAGCCCGCCGGGTTCTCGAAGATGAACTGGCGCACCCGACGCTGCGTATGCGTCTCCGGATGCCACAGGCCGGCACCCACGAAACTGTGTCCCGGCTGCAGGTGCAGATAGAAGGAAGGCGCGGCGACCTGCCGCCGGCGCTCGTGGAACAGGCGCGCACCCTGCCACGGCTTGTATGGCGATTTGTCGCTGGCGAAGCGGGTGTCGCGCTGGATGCGGAACATCGAGCCGCCGACGGCTTTCGGGTCGCTGCGGAAGTGCGGGCTGATCGCCGCCAGCACCGGCTGCAGGTCCACCAGCAGCTGCTGGAACGGTGCTCGCACATGCGCCTCGTAGTCC
>JAEXBT010000176.1 GCA_023393895.1 Pseudomonadota bacterium | reverse complement strand
GGGCAGAACTTGTGCTCGATCTCGTGCCTGTTGAAGGTGTAGGTGGACAGCGCATCCTCGCCCGCGCTGAACCGCAACGCCGCGCGCGGCACGAACCACAGCAGGTAGCCCTTGCGCTGGCAGTGCGAGCAGTTGCATTCGATCATCGCGGGGATGTCGTCGCCCTCGACCGTGTAGCGGACCTGTCCGCAGTGGCAGCTGCCGGTGTGCATGGTGGCTCTCCGTGGTTGGGATGCGCCCCATCATGCCGCCGCCAGCCCGCCGCTGTCATGCACCGTCGCATACACTGCGCCGATGCCCTATACCCCGATCATCGGCACCCTTGGCTACATCCTTTCGCCCGACCGCCAGCACGTGCTGATGGTCCATCGCAATGCCCGCGCGGACGACGAGCACCTCGGCAAGTACAACGGGCTCGGCGGCAAGCTGGAAGCCGACGAGGACGTGCTGGACGGCATGGTCCGCGAGATCCGCGAGGAGGCGGGCATCGAATGCACCGCGCTGGCGCTGCGCGGCACGATCAGCTGGCCGGGCTTCGGCAAGAACGGCGAGGACTGGCTCGGCTTCGTCTTCCTGATCACCGCGTTCGAGGGGAAGCCCTACGCGGAGAATCCGGAAGGCCCGCTGGAATGGATCGCGCTGGAGCGGCTCGACGCCCTGCCGATGTGGGAGGGCGACCGCCATTTCCTGCCGCTGGTGTTCGATGGCGACCCGCGCCCCTTCCACGGCGTGATGCCGTATCGCGACGGGCGCCCGGTCAGCTGGAAGTTCTCCCGCGCCTGAGGCGGGCCCCTCAGATCGCGCCGCGGGCCTCGGGCTGGTCCAGCACTTCCAGCACACGCAGTCGGGTCTGCTTGCCGCCCGGCAACCGCCATTCGATCGACTGCCCGACCTTGAGCCCGAGCAGTGCGCTGCCCACTGGCGCCATGATCGACACCGTGCCGGGCTTGCCCGCGGCATCGGGATAGACCAGGGTCAGGGTGTAATCGGTGCCGTCATCGTCGGCGAAACGCGCGGTGGTGTTCATGGTGACGATGTCGCCCGGCATGTCGCCCGGTTCCACCACCTCGGCGCGGTCCAGCTCGGTCCGCAGCGCGTCGGCACCCGGCAGGTTGCGCGCCGCGGCCGACTCCAGCAGGGCATCGAGCCTGTTCCAGTCGGGGCGGGACATGATCAGCGGCGGGACGGCGGTCATTGCGGTGGAACTCCTGGTCCGTGGAAGCGTGGAACGTGATTTGGATTGAATCAGGCAGGATGGGGGCGGGGCGGCTTCAACGCAACTGCGAGTCCTTGCTGCCGCGGCGGTTGTAGCCGGAGAACCCGGCGGCGGCGGCGTCCTGTGCCTGCTGGCAGGCCACGCACAGGCGCACGCCGGGCAAGGCCTTGCGGCGGCCCTCGGGGATGTCCGCGTCGCATTCCTCGCAATGCGTCAGGCTCTCGCCCTGCGGCAGCTGCCCGCGCACGCGCTGGATCGCATCCTTGATGGTCGCGTCGATCTGCTCCTGCACCGCGCCATCGCCGGCCCAACCGGTGGCCATCACCCTACTCCCGGAACGCCTGGATGTCGCCGGGGCGGCGCAGCATCTTGTTGACCTCGTCGGCGTGCAGCTCTTCGCTCTCGATCATCTGCCGGGCGTATTCCTCCAGCAGCACCGACTTGCCCTCCACCAGCGCCAGGAGCGCGTAGTAGGCGTTCAGCGCCTTTTCCTCGTGAGCGAGGCTCTCGCGCAGCATGTCGCCGATGTCGTGCTGCTCGGTTTCCAGCAGCGGCCCGATCTTCAGCGACGGATGGCCGCCAAGCAACGTCACCAGCTCGCCGGCCTTGTGCGCGTGGGCAAGCGATTCGTCGGCATTCGACTTCATCCACGACACGATCGGGATGCGCCCGTAGCCGTAGACCATGAGCGAATAGTGGGTGTAGCGCACGACGCCGGCCAGCTCCAGCTCCATGATGGTGTTGAGCGTGTCGATGGCCTGCTGCTTGATGGCGGGGTCGATGGTGCGGCTCATGCGCCTCTCCTGATCTCTGCGTGACTGCCGGGATTGTCGCCGATCAGCCGTCGAGGCGGGATGCAGGCAGGGCCTCGTCCTCGTCCAGCCCGACATTGCTGGACGCGCGCTCGTAGGCCACGCGGTCGAGCAGCCCGGTCTGCCGCGCGACCAGCACCGGAACCAGCACCTGGCCGGTGACGTTGGTCATCGTCCGCATCATGTCGAGGATGCGGTCGATGGCGTAGAGGATGCCGATCGCCTCCAGCGGCAGGCCCGCCGCCGAAAGCACTACCGTCACCATCACCACCGCCGTGCCCGGCACGCCGGCGGTGCCGAAGCTGCCGAGCACCGAGGCGATGGCGATGATCAGGTACTGCGAGACGGTGAGGTCCAGGCCCATGTACTGGGCGATGAACATCGCCGACAGCGCCGGGTAGATCGCGCCACAGCCATCCATCTTGATGCTGGCGCCCAGCGGCACCGCGAAGCTCGCGTAATCCTTGTTGACGCCGAGGTTGTGCTGGGCGGCGCGCAGCGACAGCGGCAGCGCGGCAAAGCTCGAAGACGCGACGAAGGCCACCTGCATCGCCGGCGCCGCGCCGCGGAAGAACTTCAGCGGGTTGAGCCCGTGCGCCAGCAGCAGGCCCGAATAGACCACCACGATGTGGAAGGCGCAGGCCACGTACAGGGCGATGACGAACTTGCCGAGCGGCAGCAGCTGCTCGAAGCCGTAGCTGCCCACCAGCGCGGCGATCAGCCCGAAGGTGCCGAACGGGGTGAACTCCAGCACGTAGCGGGTGACCTGGATCATCACGTCGCTGGACTGGCGCATCAGCTCGCGCACGGCGGCGGTCTTCTCGCCCAGCTTCACCAGCGCGAAACCGAGCAGCCCGGCGAAGAAGATCACCTGCAGGATGGTGAAGTTGCTCGGCACGATGATGTTCTGGCCGTCGGCACTCTTGCCCGCGCCGAGCGCGGCCAGCGCCCGGAACGGGTTCTCCGGCACGATGTTCATCAGCACCGCGAACGGGCTCAGGTTCTCCTTGGGCGTGTAGTTCTCCGCCACCTTCATGCTGGCGACGTCCACGCCCGCTCCGGGTTGCATGACCCAGCCGAAGGCGAGTCCGACGATCACCGCCAGCACCGCGGTGACCGCGAACCAGACGAAGGTGCGGGCCGCCAGCCCGGCAATCGAGCGCTGCCCCGCCAGCGAGCCGACCGCGCTCACCACCGCGAAGAACACCAGCGGGATCGCGATCATCTTGATCAGGCTGACGTAGATGTCGCCCAGCCAGCCGAACCACGCCTGCGCGTTGGCCCCGGCCAGCCAGCCGGCCAGCACGCCCAGCGCGAAGCCGATCAGCACGCGCTTCCAGAACTTGATGCGGAACCACCACTCGAACATGGATTTCACCGGCAGGACAGTCCGCGGACGATACCGCAGCGCGCGGCGTTCGGTCACGAAAGCGCCGCATAATGGCCGCTTTCCTTCTGTTGCCGATGCCATGAACCGCACTGTTCCGCTCGCTGCCGCCTGCTTCGTGGTCCTGCTCTCGGCCTGCGCCAGTTCCGGCACCCCACGTCCAGCCGCGCCGGCGACGCCCGCCGCCATGGATGGCCCGGTGGTGACCGTGCCGGCGATCACCCGTCCCGACGGCGAAAGCGCCACCTGGTGGTTCCGACAGGGCGCGGCCGAGGCCGCAGAACGCGGCGCGATGAATGGCCGGGCGAAGAACCTGATCCTGTTCGTGGGCGACGGCATGAGCCTGCCGACGGTCGCCGCCGCGCGGATCCTTGAGGGCCAGCGCGCCGGACGCCCCGGGGAGGAACAGAAACTGGCTTGGGAGGAATTCCCCGCCACCGCGATCAGCCGCACCTACAACGTGGATGCGCAGACCCCCGATTCGGCGGGCACCATGACGGCGATGGCGACCGGCCTGAAGACCCGGCTCGGCGTGCTGTCGATCGGCCAGCAGGCCGCCCGCGGCGACTGTGCGGCCGCGCGCGGTGCCGGGGTGCTGACCCTGTGGGAGCTGGCCGCTTCGCAGGGGATGGGCACCGGCGTGGTGACCACGACCCGCGTCACCCATGCCACGCCGGGCGCGACTTTCGCCCACAGCGCCGATCGCAACTGGGAGAACGACACCGACCTGCCCGAGCCCGCCCGCGTCGCCGGCTGCGTGGACATCGCCCGCCAGCTGGTGGAAACCGGCTTCGGCAACGGCCCGGACGTGCTGCTGGGCGGCGGCCGCAAAAGCTTCATGCCGTCCGGCCAGCGCGACCCCGAATACGATGACCGCGTGGGCGAGCGCAGGGACGGCCGCGACCTCATCGCCCAATGGCAGGCGCGCCACCCGGAGGGCACCTACGTCTGGAACGCGAAGCAAATGGCCGAGGCCCCGGCCGATGCTCCGCTGCTGGGCTTGTTCGAGCCTGATCACATGCAGTACGAGCATGACCGCCCGCAGGACCGCGGCGGCGAACCGTCGCTGGCCGAGATGACCCGCGCGGCGATCAGCCGCCTGCAGCGCAACCCTAACGGCTACGTGCTGCTGGTGGAAGGCGGCCGTATCGACCACGCCCACCACGCCGGCAATGCCTTCCGTGCGCTGGCCGACACCATCGCGATGTCCGATGCGGTCCGGGTCGCCGCGGAAATGACCTCGGCCGACGACACCCTGGTCATGGTCACCGCCGACCACGCGCACGTGATGACCTTCGCCGGTTATCCGATGCGTGGCAACCCGATCCTCGGCAAGGTGATGGGCGGCAGCGGTGAAGGCGGCGAGCCCGGCCTGATGGCCCGTGACGCCACCGGCCTGCCCTACACCACGCTCGCCTACGCCAACGGGCCCGGTTATGCCGGCGCCACCGACCAGCAGCCGGAAGGCCCGAAGAACGCACGCTTCCGGTCGAGCGGCTGGCGCGGCGCCGGGACTGGCCGCCCCGACCTGACCCACGTGGATACCGGGCATCCGGACTACCTGCAGGAATCCACCCTGCCGCTGTCCTCGGAAACCCACGGCGGCGATGACGTCGGCGTCTGGGCGCGCGGGCACGGCAGCGCCGCGGTGCGCGGCAGCATCGAACAGCACACGCTGTTCCATCTGCTGCTGCAGGCCCATCCTCGGCTGCGCCAGGCGCTGTGCGATGCGGGCGGCTGCGATGGCAGCGGCGTGCCGGTGGAATTGCCGGTGCCGGCGCGATTCGAGGCGCCCGTCAAGCGTTGATGTCCCTTTGGACGATGCCGGCGCGCGCCGGCATCGGCGATGATCGGGAAGTGGCCGCATTCACGTGGCCCTATCACTTCGCGCGGCAACATTGCTGCATCGCACAAAGGAGTTCTCGATGTCCCCGATCGTCCTCAACGGAAAAGTGTGCGTCGTCACCGGCGCGGCCAGCGGCATCGGCAAGCGCATCGCCGAGGCCTATGCCAAGGCGGGCGGCAAGGTGGTCATCGCCGACCTCAGGCTGGATGCCGCCGAGGCGACCGCCACCGCGATCCGCGAAGCCGGCGGCGAGGCGCTTGCCGTGGCGATGGACGTCACCTCCGAGGAACAGGTGGTCGCAGGCATCGCCCAGGCGGTGGAAAAGTACGGCCAGGTCGACGTGCTGGTGTCCAATGCCGGCATCCAGATCATCAACAAGCTGACCGAGTTCCGCTTCGAGGACTGGAAGAAGATGCTCGCCATCCACCTGGACGGCGCCTTCCTGACCGCCCGCGAGTGCATGCGTGACATGGAGAAGCGCGGTGCACCGGGCGCGATCATCCTGATGGGTTCGGTGCATTCGCACCTGGCCTCGCCGCTGAAGGCACCCTACGTCACCGCCAAGCACGGCCTGCTGGGCCTGGCACGCACGATCGCGAAGGAAGGCGGCAAGCTCGGCATCCGTTCCAACGTGATCTGCCCGGGCTTCGTGCGCACGCCGCTGGTGGACAAGCAGATTCCGGAGCAGGCGAAGGAATTCGGGATCAGCGAGGAAGAGGTGATCCAAAAGATCATGCTCAAGGACACCGTCGATGGCGAGTTCACCACGCTCGACGACGTGGCTAACGTGGCGCTGACGCTGGCCGCGTTCGAAACCAATGCGCTGACCGGCCAGAGCATCGTAGTGAGCCACGGCTGGTTCATGCAGTGATCGCGGCAGGCGCCCGGGACGGCCGATGAGCAGGCACGACGCGGAACTGCTGCGCAAGGTGGCGCAGTACCCGGCGGTCGCGCTGGTGCTGCAGGGCGGCGGTGCGCTGGGCGCCTACCAGTGCGGCGTGTACGAGGCGCTCAACGCCGCCGGCATCCGGCCGAACTGGTACGCGGGGATCTCGATCGGCGCGATCAACGCCGCGATCATCGCCGGCAATCGCCCCGAGGACCGCATCGAGCGCCTCCGCGACTTCTGGGAGACGGTCTGCGAGCCGGCCGGTGCCGCCACCTGGCCTGCAGCCTCGATCCGCGCTGGCCTGTCGATGCTGCCGATGAACCCGGCGCTGGAAACCTGGGCGGCCACGATGAGCGCGCTGGCCGCACTCTGGCAGGGCCAGAGCGGTTTCTTCATGCCGTGGCAGGTGTCGCCCTTCTTGCTGTCGGATGGCAGCGCGCAGGCGACCAGCTTCTACGACACCCGGCCGCTGATCGCCACGCTGGAACGGCTGGTCGACTTCGACCGCATCAACGATGACCCGGCCACGCGGCTGACTGTGGGCGCCACTGATGTTGAAAGCGGCAACTTCCGCTATTTCGATTCGCGCCAGACCCGCATCGGCCCGGAACACGTGCTTGCATCAGGTTCGCTGCCGCCGGCGTTCCCGCCCGTGGAGATCGAGGGGCGCTGGTACTGGGATGGCGGCGTGGTGTCGAACACGCCGCTTGAGCACATCCTCGACGACTGGCCGCGGCAGGACACGCTGGCCTTCCAGGTCGACCTGTGGAGCGCGCGCGGCCAGCGGCCGATGACGATGATGGACGTGCTGGAGCGCGGCAAGGACATCCAGTTCTCCAGCCGCACCCGCCACGGCACCGACATGGTCGCGCGCACCCAGCAACTGCGCACCGCGCTGGTGGACCTGATCGAGCGACTGCCCGACAAGCGCCTGCCCGAAAGTGCCCGCGAGGCGCTGGCGCCCTGGCTGGACGACCGGGTGTTCAACATCGTCCACCTGATCTACCAGTCGCCGCCCCATGAGCAGCAGTTCAAGGACTACGCCTTCGGGCTTTTCAGCATGCGCGCGCACTGGGCCAGCGGCCTGCGCGACACCGAGGCCACGCTGCGCAACGGCAACTACTTCGACCTGCCCGACCGCGCCCGCGGCTACGCGGTCCACGACATCCACCGCGCCACCCCGAAGCAGGGGCTGACGCGGTTCTGAGTGGATCGCTCAGAAGACCTTGGACACCACCAGGTAGACGATGCCCACCAGCAGCAGCAGCGGCACTTCGTTGATCCAGCGCAGTGCCCTGGACGAGGGCAGTGCACGGCCATTCGCGGCACCCTTCAGCCAGCGTCCCATCACCAGCGTGTACGCGAACACCAGCGCCACCAGCATCAGCTTGGCATGCAGCCAGCCGCTGCCATCGCCCACCATCGTGCGGAAACCCGGCAGGAAGCGCCAGCCCTGCCAGAGCAGCAGGCCGAACAGGAGCACGAAACCGAACATGACGTGGCCGAAGCGGTACAGCCGACGCCCCATCAGCACCAGCCGGTCGCGCACCGCCTCAATCCCGCCGGCCTCGGCAATATTCACCAGGATGCGTGGCAGGTAGAACACCGCGGACATCCAGCCGACGATGGCGACGATATGCAGCGTTTCGATCCAGACGTACATGCGGGCTCCGCTTTCGTGCAAGGTTGCGCCCGATAGGATGCCAGATGACCCCTGACCCGAGCACGCCGATGACACAACCCGTCCTCTTCCTGGGCCACGGTTCACCGATGAATGCCATCGAGGACAACGCCTGGTCGCGCGCCTGGTCGGCGCTGGGCAAGCGGCTGCCACGGCCGCATGCGGTGCTGTGCATTTCCGCGCACTGGCAGACGCCGGGGATCCACATCGCCTCAACCGCCCGACCGCACACCATCCACGACTTCGGCGGCTTTCCGCCCGCCCTCTACCGCATCCAGTATCCGGCGCCAGGCGATCCGGCGCTCGCCGCACGCGTGCAGGCACTGCTCGATCCCGCGCTCAAAGCCGAACTCGATCCCGAATACGGCCTGGACCACGGCGCCTGGCAGGTGCTGCTGCACCTGTTTCCGGACGCCGACGTGCCGGTGGTGCAGATGAGCTTGGACCTGCGCCGCCCCGGCCCGCAGCATTTGGCGATCGGCCGGATGCTGGCGCCGCTGCGCGATGAGGGCGTGCTGGTGGTGGCGAGCGGCAACATCGTCCACAACCTGCGGCGGCTCGACTGGCGGGACCCGACGCCACCGGCCTGGGCAAGCGCGTTCCGCGACCGCGTGAACGGCCACATCGCCGCCGGCGAGTTCGACGTGCTGGCCGGTTACGAGGCGCTCCCCGACCACGCGCTCGCCATTCCCACCCCGGAACACTACCTGCCGCTGCTGTACGCGCTGGCACTGGCGCGGTCCGGCGACGGCCTTGAGCTGTTCAGCGACGATGTCTGGAGCACGCTGTCGATGACCTCGCTGGCCATCGGCATGCCGCCACGGCCGCCCCTCCGCCCCTGAGCGCGGCTGCGCCCGGCGAGGCGCCGCCGCCTCGAACCCTTACCCTAGGCGGCCCACAACAAGTCCACTCGCCATGGCCAAGACCTACGACCGCGCCTATTTCGACCGCTGGTACCGGCACGGCGGCATCGGCGGCCCGCAACGGCTGGCACGCAAGGTGGCGCTGGCGGTGGCGATGGCCGAGTACCACCTGGAGCGGCCGATCCGCACCGTGCTCGACATCGGCGCCGGCGAGGCCGCCTGGCGCGCGCCGCTGCTCCGGCTGCGCCCGCGGATCGACTACCTTGCCTTCGATGCCAGCGAATACGCGGTGCGTCGATACGGCCGCAGCCGCAACCTGCACCATGCGCGCTTCGGCGACTTCGAATGGTTGCGCCCATGCGCTCCGGCCGACCTCCTGGTCTGCAGCGATGTGCTCCACTACCTCGGCACCCGCGAACTGAACCGCGGCCTGCCCGGCCTGGCCGACCTGTGTGGCGGCGTCGCCTTCATCGAGGTGTTCGCCGAGGAGGACGAGGCGATCGGCGACGAGGACGAGTTCCACGCCCGTCCGGCGCGCTTCTACCGGCGCAGGCTGGGCGAGGCCGGCTTCGTCCAGATCGGCTCGCATGGCTGGCTCGCCCCCGCCCTGGCCGGACACGCGAGCGCCCTCGAGCGGGCCTGAACCCCGCGGGCCGGTTAACGACTTCGACCGTCGGGAGGAGTATGCTGCGACGCAGCATCCTCATCGGAAACGCCCATGCTGCTCTACCAGATGCACGAGAACGCCCGCGCCTGGATGGCGCCGGTCACCTACGGGGCTGAAGCGGCGGCCAAGATGTTCACCGCGCCCGGCAGCTGGCTCAGCAACGTGCCGGGATCACAGCGGATCGCGGCCGGTTATGAACTGCTGCACCGGATCGGCAAGGATTACGAGAAGCCGGCATTCGGCATCCACCAGATCGAGGTCGGAGGCCTGAGCATTCCGGTGGTCGAGCGGGTGGCGCTGGACAAGCCGTTCTGCCGCCTGCTGCGCTTCAAGCGCTACCACGACCAGGCCGACGGGCTGGCCGGGATGAAGGAGGACCCGACGGTCCTGATCGTGGCGCCCTTGTCCGGCCACCACAGCACCCTGCTGCGCGACACGGTGCGCACGATGCTGCCCGACCACAAGGTCTACATCACCGACTGGACCGACGCGCGCATGGTGCCGAAGGAGGCCGGCGCCTTCCATCTGGACGATTACGTCGCCTACATCGAGGAATTCATACGCCACATCGGCGCGGAGCGGCTGCACGTGATCAGCGTCTGCCAGCCCACCGTGCCGGTGCTCGCCGCGGTTTCCCTGATGGCTGCCCGCGGCGAGCCCACCCCGCGCACGCTCACCATGATGGGTGGGCCGATCGATACGCGCCAGTCGCCCACCGCGGTCAACAACCTGGCGATCAAGCGTCCGCTGTCGTGGTTCGAGCAGAACCTCATCCACGTCGTGCCGGCGAACTACCCGGGTCGCGGTCGCCAAGTATATCCGGGCTTCCTGCAGCACATGGGCTTCGTGGCGATGAATCCCGAACGCCACGCGATGTCGCACTGGGACTATTACCAGGACCTGGTGAAGGGCGATCTGGAGACGGCGGCCTCACACCGCCGCTTCTACGACGAATACAACGCGGTGCTCGACATGCCCGCCGAGTACTACATCGATACCATCCGCACCGTGTTCCAGGACCACCTGCTCCCGCTTGGGCAATGGAAGGTGCGCGGAGAACAGGTGAACCCCGGCCGGATCCGCGGCCCCGCGCTGCTCACCATCGAGGGCGAGCTGGATGACATTTCCGGCGCCGGCCAGACCAGGGCGGCCCTGGGCCTGTGCACCGGCATCCCCGCGGCCCGCAAGCAGCACATCACCGTGGAAGGCGCCGGCCACTATGGGATCTTCAGCGGGCGGCGCTGGCGTGGCCAGGTGTATCCCGAGGTACGGGACTTCATCGCCCGGCACGCCCCGGCCACGCAGCCCGCAGCGGGACGCCGGACCGGGAAGGCCGCCCCGGGCGCCACGGCACGGAAAACCCGCCGCGGACCCTGAGCGTCATTTGCCGGCCGGCTCAGTCAGTCAGGGGCGTGATTCCGGCCGGAAGCCCCTGATGACGTGACCGCAGACCCCGGTCCAGCGGCCGGCACGCTCCTTGCTTGCAAGGTGGGGAAGTTTTTTCCATCACCCAAACCGGCTCAGGGGGCCGCATACCGACATGTCAGCCAAACGCATCATTTTCGAAGTCAAGGACGCCAGTGGCGCACCGCTTGCCGGCGCCAACGTGAAGGCCACCGATTGCTGGGAACTGCAGACCAACGCCGAAGGCCTGGCGGTCTTCCTGATCGACGTGGAGGATTACACGGTCACGGTCAACGGCAAGGACGTCTACAGCGGCAAGCTGTCGGACTCCGCCGATCGCATCGAAATCAAGGCCTGATCCCCGACCAGCGTCGCCCGAAAGCCCGGCCACGTGCCGGGCTTTCTCGTTGGGCCGATCCATGGCGTCGGCACGCTACCGCGCGGATCCCCGCGCGGCTATGCTCGGCTTTTCGCCCCGGAGCCACCGATGCGCCTGCCCCTCGCCCTCGCCTGCATCGCCCTGCTGCCACTGGCCGCTAATGCGGCCGCCTCGGAAAAATCCGGCTACCGCAGCCCCAAGGAGATCATCGACGCCGCGCCCGCCAGCGCCTGGCGCACGCTCGACCCGGCCAACACGTTGTACATGGAGCTGCCCGCGGGGCGCGTGGTGATCGAACTGGCGCCGGGCTTCGCGCCCGAGCACGTCGCCAACATCAAGACGATGGCGCGGGGCGGCTTCTGGGATGGCACCAGCGTCTACCGGGTGCAGGACAACTTCGTCGCCCAGTTCGGCGATGCCGATGCCGACGATCCCGCCAAGGCGAAGCCGCGCCCGGCGGGCACCCGCGACAAGCTCCCCGCCGAGTTCACCCGCGATTCCCGCGGCGTCGCTTTTGATCGCCTGCCCGACCAGGATGGCTGGGCACCCGAGGTCGGGTTCGCGGAAGGCATGCCCGCCGCGCGCGACCCGGCCAGCGGCCGCATGTGGATCACCCACTGCTACGGCGCGCTGGGCGCGGGCCGCAACAACGCACCCGACAGCAGCATTGGCGCCGAACTCTACGTGGTCATCGGCCAGGCACCGCGTGCGCTGGACGGCCAGCTGAGCATGGCCGGCCGCGTGGTGAAAGGCATCGAGCTGCTGAGCGGACTGCCGCGCGGCCCGGAACCGATGGGCTTCTATGCCGACCCTGCCCGGCGCACCCCGATCCGCGCGATCCGCCTGGCCAGCGAGGTGCCGGAAGCCGATCGCACCCCGCTGGAAATCATGCGCACCGACAGCCCGGCCTTCCGCGACGCGACCGAGGCCCGCCGCAACCGCGTCGATGACTTCTACAGCCGTCCGGCAGGCCATATCGACCTGTGCAACGTCCCGATCCCGGTGCGCGAAAGGAAGTGACGAGGCCTCGCCGCCACCGTCACCTGTCCGTGCCGTCCGACTGCTAGCCTAGGCCCATCCCACCCGAGACCCATGCCATGCCCCTGCTCCGAGTGCGCATCACCGGCCGCGAAGACGACGTCCGTGCCATCATCAACCTGCTGCAGAGCATCGATGGCATCGAACACGTCGAGGAAATCGCGGACCTGATGTCGCACATGGACGACGCCGACTCCAGTTCGGCCGGGCTGTCGGACGTCGGCGGGCCGGACATGCATTCGATCGAAGTCGATGCACCGAACGACGCCACCGCGCGCCGCGTCCGCCAGGCCCTCGAGGAACTCGCTTTCGACCTCGACGCGGTGGTCGAGTTCGAGGAAGACGAGGACTGAAGCCAAAGCGTCAGTCGGGATCGCGCACCGCGAACTCGCTGGTCACCTCGCCGCCACCGGCCAGGGTGAAAACGATGGTCACCCGGTCGCCCGCCTTAAGCGGGGCCTTGGGCTCCATCAGCATCAGGTGCAGGCCACCGGGCTTCATGGTCGCGGCGTCCTTGGCGGCGATCCGCAGCTCCTTGATCTGGCGCATCTGCATCATGCCGTCGACGTTGCGCGTTTCATGCAGTTCGATGCTGCCGTAGCTGGGGCTGCGCGCACCGGTGACCACCGCGGGGGCATCGCACTGGTTGGCGATCCTTCCGAATCCCGCATGCATGGGCATGCCCCCGGGGACCAGCCTGACCCAGCCCTGCTCAACACGCGGCTCGCAGGCACTGCCCCCCGCATCGGCACAGGACGACATCAGGACGGCAGACGAGATCACGGCGGCGACAAGCAGTCTGTTCATGGCGGGATGCGGACACGCGGTGGAGTGAGCCGCAATGATAGCGATCCGCCCCAAGGGCGCATTGCGCCCGGTCAAGTGGCAGCCAACCCGTTGAGCGCGGCCGCGTGCGTCGATCGGTACGGCCGGCCCCGGGCTCAGGCAGCCCCGGTCGCCGCCGGACGCCCCGGATCGTCGATCCAGCCGCTCCACGAGCCCTTGTAGAGCTTCGCGCCCTGCAGGCCGGCATGCGCCATCGCCAGCAGGTGATGGCAGGCGGTGACGCCGGAGCCGCACATTGCGACCATGTCCGAGGGCGTGCGCCCGCCGAGCAGGTCGGCGAACTCGGCGAACAGCACCTCGCGCGGCTTGAATCGGCCACCGGTGAGGTTGTCGGCGAACGGGCGATTGACCGCACCGGGCACGTGACCGGCCTTCGGATCAATCGGCTCGACCTCGCCGCGGAAACGCTCCGGCGCGCGCGCATCCACCAGCAGCCCGCCATGCGCGACATGCGCGGCGACATCGGCATGGTCGAACAGGCGCGGGTGGTCGAAGTCGCCCGGATACGGCGGCGCGTCATCGATCGGTGCCGGCATCTCGGCCGATAGCGGGTGTCCGGCGGCCTGCCACGCAGCCAGCCCGCCATCGAGCACGGCGACGCCGGGATGGCCGAACAACCGCAGCAGGCACCACGCACGCGCGGCATACATGCCGTTGTCGGCGTCGTAGGCCACGACCTGGGTTGTCGGCGTCACGCCCCAGCGCGCAATCGTGCGGGCAAAGGCCTCGGCGCGCGGCCACGGATGACGACCCTGTCCGGCCTGCGCCATGTCCGACAGGTCGCGCTCGAGATCGGCGTGGAAGGCGCCGGGGATGTGGCCTTCGGCATGGGCACGCGCGCCGTCCCCTGGATCGGTCAGCACCGAGCGGCAATCCAGCAGCACCAGATCGTCACGGTCCAGTGCGGCGGCGAGCGAGGCGGCATCCACCAGCGTGGTCCATCCGGAAGGGGTGTTCATGGCAGGGCCTCCAGTCGCCGACGGAGGTTCTCGATGATCATCGCAGTCGCGCCCCAGACCCGGGCATGTGCCGCTCCAGGCCACGGATGCAGCTCGGCGATGCGGCGGACGCGGCCCCGCCATGCCATCTCGGCATGGAACAGGCTGCCGGGCGCGAGCACGAAGTCGAGCGGCAGCTCGAACACTTCCGCGACTTCGTTGGGATCCGGGATGGCGTGGTACTCCGCGTCGATGCGCGCCACCACCGGCACCACGCGGAAGCCCGTGATCGTGGCCATCGGGTCGAGGAAGCCCAGCGGCTCAATGGACGCCGCACCGACCCCGATTTCCTCATGGGTTTCGCGCAGCGCCGCGGCAACCGCATCGGCATCCTCGGGCTCCAGCGCTCCGCCGGGAAAGCTCACCTGGCCAGCGTGATGGCGCAGGTGCTCGGTGCGCCGGGTGAGCAGCACCTGCGGGCCCTGCGAGCGCTCAACCAGCCCGATCAGCACCGCGGCTTCACGCAGCGGCGCGGAGGGCAGCAGGTCGTCGAGGTCAGGCTGGTTCCACGGCGCGTCGCGCGGCACTTCCGGCAGGGGCCGCAGCCCCGCCAGCACCCGGGTGATCAGGCTCATTCGCCCGCCACCACCGGCCGCCAGCCGCGTGCGGGCAGGATATCGCGCAGGTAGCGCTGGCGTTCGGCATCGTCCATCGTCCGCCAGCGCGCGATCTCGGCGCCGCTGCGGCGGCAGCCAAGGCAAAGGCCGGCCGGGTCCAGCTGGCAAACGCCGCTGCACGGACTGGCAATGGTCTTCAAGGGTTGCGGATCGTGTTGCATGCGCTGAAAAAGAAACGCCGGCTCCACGCGGGAACCGGCGCTCCATCATGCCACCTGGAGGACGCTTACTGGACGTTGACCAGCTTGATCTCGAAGGCGACGGCGACGTTCGGCGGGAAACCCGAGCGCGGGTCGTTGCCGAAAGCCTTGTCGGCCGGCAGCACCACTTCCCACTTGGAGCCCATCGGCATCTGGGTGATGACTTCACGCATCGCCGGCATCTCGATCTCGCTGACCTTGACGGTCGGCGCCTGCGGCTGCACCGCCTGCTGCGGACGCTGGCCGAACGGCAGCGGGCCCAGCACCTGCAGCGACACGGTGTTGGCCAGCGCCGGCTTGCGGCCGGTGCCGTTCTCCAGCACGCGGTACATCACCCCGCCCGGCAGCGTCCGCACACCCGACTGGGCCTTGAACTGGTTCATGTACTGGGTGCTGCGGGTCTGGTTCTCGGCGGCCATCTTGTTGAACTCCGCCTGCGCGGCCTGCGCCTTGGCCTGCTGGCGCTTCTGGAAGGCGTCCAGCGCCGGCTTGGCCTGCTCGGGCGTGATCGCCGGGTTCTTCTTGGCCAGACCGTCCTGCACCGCCTTGACCACGGCGGCGGTGTCGATCTGCTCGCCGCTCTCGGCCAGGTTGCGCGCGAAGTCATAGCCGAATGCGTAGCTCAGCTTGCCCTTCTCGGAGTTGAGATCCTGCGCACCGGCAACGCCCGCGGTCAGGGTGAAAGCCGCGACGGCGGCAGCGAGCAAACGCAATTTCATAGACTTCCTCTGATGGAATGGGTTCGGGCACAGGCCCGTAAAACAACGCGTTAGGATAGTCGGCACCGGGCTTAACCGCCACTGACGCCGGTATGGACCGCCCGCAGCCATGATGGTTCCCGGACGGCCCGCCCGATTTCCCTGACCTGTTTGCGAGGATTCATGTCCGAGACGCCCCTGCAGTCCGAAACCCGCGATGGCATCCGCACCCTCACCATTAACCGGCCTGAGCGGCTGAATGCAATCAACAGCGCCACCATCGACGCACTGCATCATGCGTTCGACGCGGCCGCCGAGGACGACGATGTTCGTGTCGTCGTGCTGACCGGCGCTGGCGCCAAGGCCTTCGTCGCCGGCGCGGACATCAGCGAGATGAACGGCCTGACGCCGGTCCAGGGCCGCGATTTCTCGCTGCGCGGCCAGCGGATGATGCGCCGCATCGAGAAGATGCCCAAGCCGGTGATCGCCGCGATCAACGGCTTCGCACTCGGCGGCGGACTGGAGCTGGCGATGTGCTGCCACCTGCGCATCGCCGCGGAGAGCGCCAAGGTGGGCCAGCCTGAGATCAACCTCGGCCTGATCCCGGGTTTCGGCGGCAGCCAGCGCCTGCTGCGGCTGGCCGGCCGTGCGGCCACCCTGGAACTGTGCCTGACCGGTGCACCGATCACCGCCGAGCGTGCCCTGCAACTGGGCATCGTCAACCGCGTGGTGCCGGCTGCCGAACTCCAGGAAGAAGCCGCCAGGCTCGCTGCCCAGTTGGCAAGTGCCGCGCCGCTGGCGCTTCGCGCGATGCTCGATTGCGTGAACATCGGCGGCGAGTGCGGGATCGAGGAAGGGCTCGAGTACGAGTCGGCGCAGTTCGGCCTGGTGTTCTCCACCGATGACATGCGCGAGGGTACCGGCGCCTTCCTGGAGAAGCGCAAACCGGTGTTCAGCGGACGCTGATGTCGACGATCGTTGACCGCGCGATCGACTGGCAGGCGCTGGTGCGTGCAGTGGCCGATGACGACATCGATGCCGCATTCTCACAGGGGCTGCTGGAATGGGATGGGGATGTCGAGGCACCCCGTCGCGCCGGCCTCGACGCCGCCATGATCGACCTGATCGGCGCCGCGCGACGCGCACGCGTCGTGGCCCTCGCCGCCCGTGAACGCCACCGGGAACGCGATGCGCGTCTGGTGCGGATCCAGGCAGAGCGTCGTCGGCGCCAGGCGGAGGCCCTGGCCGGTGTCGCGGGCAAGCCGGCATTGCCCGATGCCGCCGCCGCGGCGCTGTCACGGGCGCTCGCCAAGGCCCGGCGATGACCCGCACGAAAAAGGCCGCGGCGCGCACGGCAACGAAAGCAGCGCTCCGCAGGTCGAAACCGATGACTGCGGCCGAAATCCGCGAGGCGTTCCGGCGCTGGCACGAGCTCGAGCCGGAACCGAAGACGGAGCTGGAATACTCGACGCCATTCGAACTGCTGGTCGCGGTCGCGCTATCGGCGCAGGCCACCGACGTCAGTGTCAACAAGGCGACGCGCAGGCTGTTCCCGGTGGCAAACACGCCTGCGGCGATCGCAGCGCTCGGCATCGAGGGACTGAAGCCCCACATCGCCACCATTGGCCTGTACAACACCAAGGCGGCGAACGTCGTGCGCCTTTCGGAGCTGCTGCTCGAACACCACGGTGGCGAGGTGCCGGACGAGCGTGCCGCACTGGAAGCGCTGCCGGGCGTCGGCCGCAAGACGGCGAACGTGGTGCTCAACACCGCCTTCGGCCAGTCGACGATGGCGGTGGACACGCACATCTTCCGTGTTGCCAACCGCACCGGGCTCGCGCCGGGCAAGGACGTGCGTGCGGTGGAGGACGCCCTGATGAAGCGGGTGCCGGCCGAGTACCTGCGGCACGCCCACCACTGGCTGATCCTGCACGGGCGCTACATCTGCAAGGCGCGCGCCCCCGACTGCCACCTGTGCCCCATTCATGATCTCTGCCACTGGCCGGAGAAGGGCCCGGCCAGTGCGGTGGAACATGTTGCCGCGTCGACCCCGGTCAGTGGTCGGGCTGGTAGGCGATCGCGCCGGTCGTGAGGCTGAAGGCCGGCTGGCGGTCGACGATTGAGGCGCCCGCCATCCATTGACCATTGTCCGGACGCTGCCAGCTGCACGCTTCATCGGCGTTTCGCGACATGAAGTAGCAGACCGGGACCAGCAGGCGCGCAGCCACGGGCTGGCCTGCTACCACTTCGGGAGAGAAGCGCCACTCGCGGCTGACGGCCTGGGCAGCGGCGGCCATTTCACGGGTGACGTCACCCTGCACCTGCAGGACCTCCGTCGAGCGGACGCTGCCGTCGACGGCCACCTCTAAAGCAAGCACCACCACGCCTTCATTGCCGGCGCTCATCGCTCGACGCGGATACTCGGGCGAGACCCACATCAAAGGCGCTGCACCGCTCTGCATCGATACCACCCGCGGTTGCGCACCACCTTCGACCACAAATCGGACATGGGTTCGCCCCGCCTCGCCGCTGTTCTGCGGGATCAGGCGTGCAGCCTGCAGATGCTCGCGAAGGACCGCATCGGTCGATGCGGGTACACCGGCCGGCGCGTGCACTTCGCTGATCATGCCACGTGCGTCCAGAGCAACCTCATACGCAAAAGACTTCTGTCCTTCCGCCGGCAACGCGGATGCGGCCATGGCCGCCGACAGTCCAGCAACTGCAAAGGCTGCCTTCATCGAGATCTTCTTCATCAACACCCCTCCCAAACACAATCACGTGACAGGGTGATGACACTACGACCAATCCTTTGATTGGTTTCAAATCAATGACAATCCGTGTTTTTCCGCCCGCACGGTACAAGACAGCCGACAAACGGCAGGCGATCTACCCCTAGGGCCGCTTGGAGTGATCCGAAATGCTGTGATACAGCATCAATCGACGCTTCAAGCCGCCTGCATCAGCGGTGCGGCGCTAGGCGCAACCACTTGGTCGCGACCCACTTCTCCCCTGCGATGACTGGGGCTCCCGCATGCAGTGACAGGGTCATGGGGTGCGGGCGGTCGTAACTGAAGAACAGAGCGTTGCCGCGAACGGCACCGACCTCGAGCCGGCTCTCCGGAAACACGGTCGCCCCTCCGCATTCGGGCGTATTGAGGTACATCACCAGCGAAGCCACGCGCTGCCCGCCTCGGGCAAGGGTCGCGGAAGTTCCGGGACGCGCGACATCGAAATAGTCATGATGCGGCTCGTACTGCGCACCAGGCCCGTAGCGAAGCACCTGCAACGCCTCGCCATGATCGATGGGCCAGTCCAGTAGTTGCGCGATGCGCGCTTCCAGCGAGGCGATCAACGACGATTCGCCACGAGCGAAGTAGGCGCTCTCGCTGGTTCGGGCCGGGTTGGCTTCGTCCAACCCTGTGTCTTCGTTGAGCGTGGTGGACTGCCGAAGCCGGGCACGCCCGGCTTCGATCAGCGATTCGCATTCCGAATCTGAAAGCAGCCCGCCGAACAGCACCACGCGCGGATGCAGCAGGTTCATCAGTACCGTCACCTCCCGGTCGCCTGCGCGGATACCTGAAGCGCCGTTACTGGCGACTGGCGCAGGCACTCGCACCGGCTCGGGAAGCGCATGCTCGCGCGCGTGGCTGGCGAGGTACTCGCGCAGGCTGGACTCGACGGCATCCATTGCCACCTGCGGCGACCAGCCTGCCTGCTCCAGCGTATGGATCAGCGATTCAGGGGACGCGCCGGCCCTTACCTGCGTCAACAGCCAGTCGTTGTCCAGCATGGGCATGTGCGCATTCCGGCATTCAGAAGACGCGCGGATTATGCCGCGCCCGGGTTTCCGGGGACCTGATGCACGGAATCGCCAGCGGCCATGGAAACGAAAAGAGATTGTCACATTGCGGAACTACGGTGCGCCTGTGTTCGCAAGCAACACATCGGCAAGGCCGCGCGCGGTCGATGACGCCAACGCCCCTCCAACACTTCTCCCGGAGCAAGTTTCGATGTCCAACTCCACCACCACCAAGAGTCTGCTGGTGACCTTCGGCGCTGTCCTTGCGCTGGCTGGTTGCGGCAATGGCGCCGACCGCGTCGCGTCCCCGGGCGAAGGCGCCTTCCCGCCGCCGCCGACCACCCCTCCGCCGCCAACCACGCCGCCGCCGACCACTCCTCCGCCGACCAGTGGTCCGGCAGCCGATTGCCCCACAGGTTTCACCAACATCGGCACCGTAGCCAACAATACGCTGCGCGCCTGCCGGCTTCCCGAGCTGATCGTGGGCAACTTGGTGGTTCCCAAGCGGGCCGGCACTGTTTACGCCATCACCGGCAAGACCCAGGTTGGCGAGGACATGGGCGGCAACGTGCAATCCCCGACCGCCGGCGCTCGCAAGGGTACCCTGACGATCGACCCGGGCGTGAAGCTGTTCGGCTCGGCCGGCGCTGACTTCCTGGTCGTCAATCGCGGCTCTGAGATCTACGCGCAGGGCACGGCGACCGAGCCGGTCGTCTTCACCTCGAAGCAGAGCGTGGAAGGCCAGACCAGCGTCGATTCGATCGGCCAATGGGGTGGCGTCGTGATCCTCGGTCGCGCGCCGATCAGCGCCTGCCCGGGCACCACCGTTTCAGGCACCCCGGAATGCCAGGCTCAGGTCGAGGGCACCAACGCGTTCTACGGCGGCAACGCTGCCCACGACAACAGCGGCGTGATGAAGTACGTGCGCGTTATGCACTCGGGATTCGAAATCGCGCCCAACAACGAGCTCAACGGCATCACGCTGGCAGGCGTCGGTGACGGCACCACCTTCGAGTACGTGCAGGTCCACAACAGTTCCGACGACGGCATCGAATGGTTCGGCGGCACGGTCAACGGCCGCTACTTGGTACTGACCGGCAACGACGACGACAGCCTCGACACCGACACCGGCTGGAACGGTGCCCTGCAGTTCGGCATCGTCATGCAGCGCGCCAACGGCGGCGACCGCATGAACGAGTGGAGCGCGATCCGTCGCGAACCCTATTCCCGCCCGAAGGTGGCTAACTTCACCTACATCGGCCGCGCAGGCGGTGGTGCCGCGATCATGCTGAACCAAGGCACGCAGGCGTCGTTCTTCAACTCGGTGGTCACCCGCCCTGCCGGTGGCAGCGGCGACGGTGCGATCTGCCTGGCAATCGCAGACGACAACACCAAGGGCACCTTCCACTCGGTCTACATGTCCTGCCCGACCGCGTTCAAGGATGCGCGCGCCGAGGCCGACTTCCAGGCCGGCACCAACAACACGGCCAACGGCACCTCAACGCTTACCGCGCTGTTCGTCAACGGCGCCAACGAGAACGCAGTCCCGGCCTACGCGGACCTGCGCAGCGCCAGCCCGTACTTCCAGCAGGTCGACTACATCGGCGGCGTACGCAACGCCAACGACACCTGGTGGAACGGCTGGACCTGCGGCCTTTCCGCCAGCGCCGGCTGCTGAGGAAGGCGTCTCCTGCAAGGCAGACGAACGGGGCGGCGGAGACGTCGCCCCGTTTTCGTAACAGCGGCGCCGAGGCGCCCGACTCATACATTCGCATGACCACGAAAGGCCACACCATGAAGCCCACACCCAAGCGCTCCGCGTTGTTCGTCGCCATCACCGCGCTCGTCGCATCGCATCCGCTGATGGCGCAGGATGCGCAGGCACCGCAGGAACAGGACCGGACCACCCAGTCGCTCGGCTCGGTACAGGTGAAGGGGGAATACATCCCCGAGCCGATGCTGGACACCTCCGAGGTCGCATCCTTCATCACCGAAGAAGACCTGGAGCGTACCGGAGACGACACCGCGGCTGCCGCGCTGACGCGCGTCTCGGGCCTCAGCCTTGCCAACGACAAGCACGTGTTCGTACGCGGCCTCAACGAGCGCTACTCCAATGCGATGCTCAACGGCTCTCCGCTGCCCAGCCCCGAGCCTATGCAGCGCGTGGTGCCGCTCGACCTGTTTCCAGCCGACGTGCTGCAAGGGATCACCGTACAGAAGACCTACTCGGCCAAGTACCCGGGCGAGTTCGGCGGTGGCGTGATCGACCTGCAGTCCCTGGCCATTCCGCGCCAGAACTTCTTCAACGTGAGTGTCGGAACCGGCGGCAACTCGGTGACGACCTTCGAAAAGGGCCTGACCTATTACGGGTCGGACAGTGACTTCTGGGGCTATGACGACGGCACACGCAAGGTGCCGGCGGCGCTGGCCGATGCGATGGCGCAGGGCAAGCGCGTGGATCTGGGCAACTTCAGCCGAGAGGAGATCAGAAGGATCGGCCGCAGCTTCCAAAACGCCAACCTCAACCTGCTGCAGGAAAACGACAGCATCAACCCCGACGTCAACTTCGGCGCGAGCGCGGGCTACTCGACTGACCTCGACGACAACGTGCGCGTGGGCTTCATCGCCGCCGGCGGCTTCGACAACTCCTGGCGCACCAAGTTCGGCACCCAGCAGGAAGGTTATTTCACTTCATCGAGCCTGGAACTGGACCGCGACTACCAGTTCCTGTCCACCCAGAACGACGCCCGCGTGAACGTGCTGCTGGGCGCCGGCGTCCAGGTTGGCAAGCACCAGGTTGGCCTGACATCGTTGTATGTCCATGACACCAGCAAGGAGGCACGGAGTCGGGCCGGAAACGATATCCTGTTCTCCAACAACGAGGTGCGTGACGATTACACCGAATGGTTCGAGCGCGACATGCTGAGTCATCAGCTGTCAGGCTCCCACGGTTTCGGCGAGTATGGAGATTTCAAGATCGACTGGCGCGCGGCGTATGCACGGGCCCGCCGGAACGTGCCCTACGAGAAGGGCATCCGCTACGAGCGGATCGACGGCTACTGGGTGCATGACGGCAGCCGCCAGCAGAACTACACCCGCTTTAGCAAGGTCAATGACGAGGTGCGCAGTGCCGGCATTGACTTCGGCTACCGCCTGCCGCTGGAAGATCGTGACATCAAGCTGAGCGCGGGTTATGCGTGGAGCGACAACGACCGTAACGCGGAGGCACGCGAATTCCGTTTCCTCGCGCTGGATGGCGCCCTGCCGTTCTGGAACCGCTACCAGCGTCCGGATTACCTGTTCTCGGACTACAACCTCAGCATGGACCTGCTGCGCGTGCGTGAAAGCACCGGCAGCTTTGGAGCGGCGGCCTACGACGCCAACCTGGAAGTGCATGCCGGCTACCTGCAGGCCGAGATCGAGATTCTCCCGACCCTGCACGGCACCCTCGGTGTGCGTAGAGAGGACGCCACCCAGTCTGTCACGCCCTACGACATCTTCACCAACGTGGCGGATACCAGCCTGGCGCCGCGCGAGAACGCCTACACCCTACCGGCTGCCACGCTCACCTGGAACTTCGGCGAGAACCAGCAGTTGCGCATCGGCGCCTCCAAGACGATCACGCGCCCGCAGTTCCGTGAACTGGCACCGCAGCAGTACAGTGATCCCGATACCGATCGCCTGTACTACGGCAACCCGTACCTGATCGACAGCGAGTTGCGCAACTTCGACCTGCGTTACGAATGGTTCTTCCAGCCCGGCCAGCACTTCACCGCCGCTGGCTTCTACAAGCAGATCGACAACCCGATCGAAGCGAACATCAACGAGGCGGGCGGCACGATCTTCCAGAGCTACCTCAACGCGCCCGCCGCAACGCTTTACGGCATCGAACTGGAGTTGAAGAAGTACCTCGGTCAGCCGTTCTCCGTGGGCTGGCTGGGGGCGGACAACCGCCTGTTCCTGAGTACCAACTACACCTGGTCGCAGTCGCGGATCGAGTCCTCGGAGGGTGACACCGTGCACCCCTACGGCTATCCGACTCCGGTGCCTGCCCACCTGTTTGTACGCGATGGCGCGCCCATGCAGGGGCAGTCCGACCATATCGCCAACGTGCAGTTCGGCATTGAGAGCGAAAGCTCGCAGTCGCAGGCGATGCTGATCGTCAACCATGTCAGTGATCGCGTATCCGCACGTGGCCGTCCCGGCCAGCCCGACTACATGGAAAAGCCCGGCACCCGTCTGGACCTGGTGCTGCGCAAGGGCTTTGTCCTGTGGGGCGACCAAACCGCGACAATCGGGTTCTCGGCACGCAACCTACTCGATACCGAGCATCGCGAGTATCAGGAGCGCGACGGCCAGCAGGTCGACGTGAACCGTTACAAGCCGGGTATCTCCTACTCGCTGAGTCTCTCCACCAGCTTCTGATCCCGGCACTGCGCTCCCCCGGCCGGAACCGATTCCGGCCGGGTTTCAGAGTTGCGACAAAACGACGCAAACTGAAACACAACAGTCATCCGACCGTCTTACGCTGCAACCCGATCCCCGCGGCGCCCGGACGTTCGCTTGCCCATCCGACTCCCCAGCACCGGTTATCCACGCGCCGAACATGGGCGCCGCTGGCTGCTGTCACTGCTGCTGGTGGCGTTGGCCTGGCAGGCCGCGCGTCTGGTCTGGATGCTCGCGGTTGCCCCGACCCCGATCGGAGAACCAGCCGCTGCCGCTGCGTCGGATCCCGTCGCCTTCACCACCATCGGCGACCCCTTCTTTCGCACCGGCATCACTGGGCCAGTCACCACCTCCGTCAACGGCCTCACTCTGTTCGGCGTTCGCCTCAGCCCGACGCCGGCCTCCGCGATCCTGCAACTGGAAGGCGAGCCCCAGGTCGTGGTGATGCAGGGCGAGCCTCTGGCAAACGGAATGCGGCTGCAGGAAGTCGCGGCAGGGCACGTCATCCTGCTCGATGCGGCCGGCGGTGCACATCGCGTCGACATGCCCCCGCCATCGGCCGAAGACCCGCCACAGGCACCGCCCGCATCGCTGCCCGCAAGCGCCCCGCCTGCGTCGACAGCACCGCCCTCTCCTGCCGCGGTACTGGATCAGGCCGGGCTTGTGCCCCGGCAGGAGAACGGCCGGACAACCGGCTACAGCATCGTGCCGCGCGGAAACGTCACGCTCCTTCAACAGGCGGGACTGCGCGCCGGCGACATCGTGACGGCCATCAACGGCAACGCGCTGACTCCCGAACGCATGGCCGAACTCAAGGACGAGCTTGAGGGCGGCGACGCAGCCACTCTCACCATCGAGCGCGACGGCCAGCCCCAGACCATCCAGCTCCGGACGAAACCGCTTTGAAATCCCATTTTCCCGCCGGCGTGCTGCTTACCTGCGCCCTGATGTTGCCGCTGCACCCGGTTGCACGCGCGCAGTCGGCCGAGCCGGGCGCCAGCCTCAACATGCAGAATGCGGACATCCGCGCGTTCATCCAGGATGTGGGCCGTGCCACTGGCACGACCTTCATTGTCGATCCCCGCGTGCAGGGGAACGTCACCCTCAACAGCGACACCCCGATGACGGGTTCGGAACTGTTGAGCGTACTGGTAGCACTGCTGCGCGCGAATGGACTGGTCGCGGTGCCCCACGGCCGTGGCGTCTACCGCGTCGTGCCGGACGACACGGCCGCCAAGCAGCCGGGGTCACTCGGCGGACAGGCCATGGGGTTCTCCACACGGGTCTTTCCGCTCCGTCACATCGACGCCAAGTCGGCAGCCGAGGCGGTACGCGAACTGGTGGGGCGCGGTGGCGTGGTGGTGCCGTCGCCCTCGGGCAACAGCCTGCTGGTCGCCGATTACGCCGACAACCTGCGCCGGTTGCGCGATCTCATCGCTCGACTTGACGTCGACAACTCGCGGGCGGAAGTGATCCGGCTGCGCAACAGTTCCGCGCGCGAGATCGCCGGCGTGATCAGTGGAATGTACGGCGGCGGCGGAGTGACCGCACTGCCGATCGAAACCAGCAACGCGGTGATGTTGCGCGGCGAGCCCCGGCTGGTGGCCGAGGTCCGTGGCATCGTCCGCGACCTCGACAACAACACCGACGCGGTCAGCGATGTCCGCGTGGTCAGGCTGCAACACGCGAGTGCCGAGGAAATGCTGCCGGTCCTGCAGCAGGTGATCGGGCAGCAGGACGCCGCAGGTATGCAGGCCATCGCGCAGGCACCCGTGCCAGCCCCGCTGCAGACACCGGCCACGGGTCTGGCCAGCGCCGCCGAGGCCGGCATGGCGCAACCTGCCCTGACGGTCCCGACGCAGGCGGGTCCACTCGGTGCGTCGTTGTCGCTGGGACCGGGCCGACGCGCACGGGTGGCCCGCTATCCCGGTGCCAACGCAATCATCATCAATGCCGATCCGGACACACAGCGCATGCTGGTGGATGTCATCCAACAGCTGGACCTGAGGCGCGAGCAGGTGCTGGTCGAAGCCCTCGTGGTGGAAATCTCTGACGACGCCGCCAAGCGGCTCGGCTCGCAGTTGCTGATCGGTGGCAAGGAAGGCAGCAATATCCCGTTCGGCACCACCGCCTTCCCGACG
The DNA here is from genome assembly GCA_023393895.1 of Pseudomonadota bacterium. Next base: position 777 of record JAEXBT010000176.1, on the reverse strand, counting down.
CCCAACCGGCCAGGCATCCTGGAACTCGCCGCCGGCGCTGCAGCTTATCGCCAAGGAGATCGTGATGGCTCGCTGGTCGCCTCGGCGGCACGCTCGCTGCTGCAGTACAACGGCGGCCTCGCGGGACTCGCCGGGGAAACCAGCAATCTGATCTTCGGACTGATCATCGATGCGGTGAAGAACGACAGCGCATCCAACCTGCTGTCCACGCCTTCGGTGCTTACGCTGGACAACGCAGAGGCCCGCATCCTGGTCGGTCAGGAGGTGCCCATCACGACCGGCGAAGTCCTCGGCGGCGCCAACGTCAACGCCTTCCGGACCATCCAGCGCCAGGACGTGGGCGTCCAGCTCGTGGTGCGCCCGCAGATCAACGCCGGCGGCGGCATCACGCTGCGGCTCCGACAGGAAGTGTCGGCGATCGCCGGACCGGTCAGCAACGCCCTGCCCGAACTCATTCTCAACAAGCGAGAAGTTGAAACATCGGTCATCGCCGATGATGGCGCGATCGTGGTGCTTGGCGGGCTGCTCGACCAGGGCGACAGGCACACCGTCGACAAGGTGCCGGTGCTTGGCGATATCCCGGTGCTGGGCGGACTGTTCCGCACCACTACGCGCAGCCGCAACAAGACCAACCTGATGGTGTTCATCCGGCCCACCATCGTGCGCGACCGCGCCGACGCAGCGCGGGTAACCGCACCGCGTTACGACTACATGCGCCAGCAGCAGCTGCAGCGCCCGGGGGTGACCCGCGCCGAGGTGGACGCCCTGCTTCAGGAC
>JAEXBT010000175.1 GCA_023393895.1 Pseudomonadota bacterium | reverse complement strand
GTCAGCGACCGCAGCCATCGCGGCGGCTTCGTCCTCGCCGTCGATCCGCATCGAGACCAGCGTGCCCTGGCCGGCGGCCAGCATCATCACGCCCATGATGCTCTTGGCATCCACCTCGCGGCCCTTGGCGGACATCTTCGCGCTGCTGCGGTAACCGGCCAGCAGCTGCACCAGCTTGGCGCTGGCGCGCGCGTGCAGACCGAGGCGGTTGGTGATGGTGATGTCGCGTTCGATCATCGCGCGCGCCTCACGCCGGGTCGTCCAGCTGCACCGCGTTGCGGCCGCCGACCGAGGCAGTCGACTGCAGCTCGGCCAGCGATTGCTCGGGGTAATTCATCACCCGCAGCAGCATCGGCAGGCTTGCGCCGGCCACGCGCCGGACCGGCGTGCCGATCCGCGCCAGCCGCGCAGCCAGGTTGCTGGGGCTGGCGCCGTACATGTCGACCAGGATCAGCACGCCATCGCCCCCGTCGACCTTGCGCATCGCGCCGCTGGCGGCAGGCAGCAGCGCATCGAGATCGGCATCGAACGGCGCCTCGAAGGCTTCGGCGCGCAAAGGCAGACGCGGCAGTACGCGCTCGGCGGAGGCAAGCAACGCCGGGCCGATGCCGCTATGGGTGACGAGGAGGATGCCGACGCTCATTCGAAGTGCCGCGGGAACCGGCCCCCAAGATACCGGACGCGGTGGCGCGCGTGCTCAGTCCAGTTCGCGGTGGAAGGTGGTGGCGTCGGGCCAGCCCTTGCCGCGGGCGATTTCGGCGAAGCGTTCGGCCAGGTAGACCGAGCGGTGGCGGCCGCCGGTGCAGCCGAAGGCGATGGTGATGTAGCTGCGGGTATCGCCACGCAGGCGCGGCAGCCAGGTATCGAGGAATTCGTCGATCTGGGCGATGTACTGCTGTGCCTCGGGCTGCGCATCCAGGAACTCGCGCACCGCGTGGTCACGGCCAGAGAGCGGGCGCAGTTCGGGGTTCCAGTGCGGGTTGGGCAGGACGCGCGCATCCAGCACGAAGTCGGCATCGGCCGGCACGCCGCGCTTGTAGGCGAAGGACTCGAACAGCAGCATCGGCGGTGTGTCTTGTCCCACCTCCAGCACGCGCCCGACCTCGCGACGCAGCTGGTGCACGTTCATCGCACTGCTGTCGATGATGATGTCCGCGAGCGCGCGCAGTGGCTTCAGCGCCTGGCGCTCCAGCGCGATCGCATCGGCCAGTGCCAGCCCAAGGTGGCTTAGTGGATGCCGGCGGCGAGTGTCGGCGTAGCGGCGCAGCAGGACCTCGCTGTCCGAATCGATGAACAGCAGCTTCGGGTCGTGGCCGTCGCGGCCGAGTTCCGACAGCCATTCCGGCATCTGCGCCAGGTCACCATGGCTGCGTACGTCGATCGCCACCGCCAGCAGGGGCGGCGCATCGTTGCCACGTTGCGCCAGGCTGCGCACCGCGCCGTTGAGCAGTTCGGCCGGCAGGTTGTCGATGCAGTACCAGCCGCTGTCCTCGAGCATCTTCAGTGCGATCGACTTGCCGCCACCGGACATTCCGGTTACCAGCAGCAGGCGGGAGACGGGCTCATTCATGTGTGGACATCTCGCCGGCTGAGGCTTCTAGAAAGTGGGAATGGCGGGCCATGAACGCCGCGGCCGGGTCGACGCCTTTCGCGCGCAGGATGTGTAGGCGCGCGGCGGCCTCGGTCAGCACCGCCAGGTTGCGACCCGGCATCACCGGCAGAGTGATCATCGGTACGTCCAGGTCCAGCACGCGACGGCTTCCGAGGTCACCGGTGATGCGTTCCATACCGGCGGGTTTCGGCTCCAGCTGCGGGCGGGTGAGATGCACGATCAGGCGCAGGTACTTGTTCCGCTTCACCGCGGTATCGCCGAACATGTCGCGCACGTTGAGCACGCCGAGGCCGCGCACTTCCAGCAGGTCCTGCAGCAGCGGCGGACAGCTGCCGTCGAGCACGTCAGGCGCGATCTGGGTGAATTCCGGGGCGTCGTCTGCCACCAGCCGATGGCCCCGGGTCACCAGCTCGAGGGCGAGCTCGCTCTTGCCGGCGCCGGATTCTCCGGTGATCAGCACGCCTATCGAGTGGATCTCCATGAACACGCCGTGCAGCGTGGTGCGCGGCGCCAGCTGGCGGGCCAGATGGTACTGGAGGTGGTTGAGCAGCTCGTGGCCGCGACGCGGGGAGATCCACAGCGGGCTGGCGGATTCATTGGCAGCCGCGCGCAGATCCTCGGGGGCGGGCTGATCCTTGCTGATGACCAGCGCAAGTGGCCGCGCCTGCATGATCTTCTCGATCACTTCCCAGCGTGCACGCGCATCCAGTCCATCCAGCCAGGACAGCTCCTCGCTGCCCAGGATCTGCACCTTGTTGGGGTAGATGATATTGAGGTAGCCGGCCAGCGAGGGCCGCCGCGCGTTGGTGTCGCCGGCAACGAGGATGCGGTGGTTGTCCTGGCCCGCGGACCAGCGCAGGTCCAGACGCTCGCGCATCTGCTCAAACAGCTGGCCGGCGGTGATGCGCTGGCTCACCGGGCCTCGGTCAGCAGGCCGGCGATGGCCTGTGCGTCGGGGGCCTGGCGCAGGGCCTGGCGGAAATCGGCATCCGAGAAG
>JAEXBT010000171.1 GCA_023393895.1 Pseudomonadota bacterium | reverse complement strand
ATCTCAACCAGTACGTAGGCGATGTGGCGCAATCCCGGCGGCGGGGTCCACACCAGCGTCGGCTCGAGTCGCGCCTGACCGTACCCCCATGCCAGCAGGACGAAGAAGCCGCCCGCCAGCAGGCTGTAAATGCCCTTCCAGGGCTTCTCGCCCATCCGCGCGATGCGCGCCTCGCGCCACCCGGGCGCGAGGATCCGGATCGAATGCAGGCCCAGGAAACCGATCAGGCCGATCAGCATGAGCGTCATCGCAAGCCTTCCTTCAATCCGGACGAAGACAGGCTAACCGGGCGGCGCGAGTCCCGCCACCCGGCGCCACAGCGCCCGCGCTCAGGCCGCGAGTGCGCTGCGGATCTCCTCGATCAGCCGCTTCTCCGCATCGGACAGACGCGTGCCGCCGATCCCGAGGAAGCCACCCTCGGTGGAGGCCTGCGCCACCTTGTCGGCGATCTGCAGCGCCCACGCCTTGTACTCGCCCGCCTCTTTCGGATCGATGCGGGCAAGCACCTGCGCGGCCTCACGGCAGTCTTCCAGGACCACCGCAATCATCTTCTCGGCCGAATCCACGGACTTGCCCTTCATGCGCGCCATGCTCCAGTCGCGGGTCTGGCGCATGTCTTCCATCTCGGCGCCCCGGTCGCCGTCCACGTCGGGGACGATGTCACGGATCAGCGCGTTGCCGGGGTAATCCCTCGCGCCCGCCAGCAGCGCCTGCGAGGTGGCGAACATCTCCTTGCCGGTGCCGAACAGGCCGCTGCGCCCTGCCATCGCCATCGCGCCGCCAATGGCCGAAGGCAGGTGGGTCAGCAACATCTTCTCGTCCTGGCTGAGCGTCTGGGTCATGGGTGATTCCTGACTGAGTGGGGGCTGCAGTCTTTTCCGGCAGGGGTTTGCGCGGGGTGAAAGCCTGCGTTCATCGGGCGGAAAGCATCAGGCGCCCGGCATCGCTATGCTGCGCGCGTCGCCCCGTTGCCCGTCGCATGATCCGGATCCGCCCACTGCTGCTGGCCGCCGCGTGCACCGCCGCGCTCCTGACGGCCTGCACGCCGCCCCCACCGCGCCCCGCCGGACGCACCCCGGCCCAGGTGCGCGCGCAACTCGAACGCCTGATGCCCGCCACCCTCGCAGACCGCAGCGGCTGGGCGGCCGACATCCAAAGCGCCTTCCATGCGCTGCAATTGCCGCCCACCACCGCCAACCTGTGCGCGACGCTGGCGGTGATCGAGCAGGAATCCGGCTACAAGGCCGATCCGCCGGTCCCGGGGCTCGGGAAGATCGCACGTGAGGAGATCGAGCGGCGCGCCGGGCAATACGGCGTACCGAAACTCGCGGTTGCCGGTGCGCTGCGGATGAAGGCGCCCGATGGCGAACCCTACGGCGACAAGCTGCAACGGGTGCGGACCGAACGCGAACTCAGCGACCTGTACGAACAGATCATCGCGCGGGCGCCGCGGCTAGGACGCGGATTGCTGGCGCGGGCCAACCCGGTGCGGACCGGTGGACCGATGCAGGTCGGCATCGATTACGCCGAACGGCAATCGGAGGAGCGGCCCTACCCCTATCCGTCCGGCGGCTCGATCCGGCAAGAGGTGTTCAGCCGGCGCGGCGGCCTGTATTTCGGCATCGCCCACCTGCTGAAGTATCCCAACAGCTATCCGCGCCACCTGTACCGCTTCGCCGACTTCAATGCCGGCCATTACGCGAGCCGCAACGCGGCCTTCCAGGCGGCGGTCACCACGGCGAGCCAGGTACCGCTGGTCCGCGATGGCGACCTGCTGCTGCACGGCGATGCATCCAGGGTGGGTGCCACCGAGGGCGCACTACGCGGACTTGCCAGCGAACTCGGCATGAGCGTCGAGGAAATCCGCGCCGACCTCGAGCGCAGCGGACGCGACGAGTTCGAGTACACGCGGCTCTACACATCGCTGTACGCACTCGCCGAACGCCGCGCCGGACGCAGCCTGCCGCGCGCGCAGATCCCGCAGATCACGCTGGAAAGCCCCAAGATCACTCGCCAGCTCACCACTGAATGGTTCGCCACCCGGGTCGAGAAGCGCTATCGCGCCTGCGAGGCACGCGCGGCACGCTGAAGCTGTTATCGCATGCCATCATCCGGACGAACCGATCCGGAGCCTGCCGATGATGCGCCCCACCCTCGCCGTCAGTGTGCTGATCCTTGCGCTCACCGCCTTGCCCCTGCCTGCCGCGCCGCCCGGGACCACGGCATCCGATATGCGGCTGGATGCGATCGGCCGTAAGCCGGATCCCGGGCGCATCGAAGCCGACATCCGCACCTTGGCCGCGTTCGGCACCCGCCACACGCTCTCGGACACGGTTTCCCAGACACGCGGCATCGGAGCTGCCACCCGCTGGATCTTCGACGAATTCAACCGGATCTCGGCAGCCTGCGGCGGCTGCCTGGAGGTGCGCTACGTCCGCGGCACGATCAGGGCCGGCGAGCCGCGCATCCCGCGCGACACCGAGATCGTCAACGTCATCGCGATCCAGCGCGGCAGCCACGATCCCGGCCGGGTCGCGATCATGAGCGGCGATATCGATTCACGCGCATCCGACGTGATGGACGCCACGATCGACGCGCCAGGCGCCAATGACAATGCCAGCGGGGTCGCCGGCGCGCTGGAGGCCGCACGCGTGCTGAGCCGCCACCGCTTCCCCGGCACCATCGTCTACGCGGCGCTGTCCGGCGAGGAACAGGGGCTGTACGGTGGCCGCATCCTCGCCGAGTACGCCAGGGCCGAAGGCTGGCGGGTGATCGCTGTGCTCAACAACGACATGATCGGCAATGTCCATGGCATCGACGGCATCACCGACACGCGCACTGTGCGCGTGTTCTCGGAGGGCACCCGCGCCAACGAAACGGCGGAGGAAGCCCGCCAGCGGCGCTTCACCGGCGGCGAAGTGGATTCGCCCAGCCGCAACCTCGCCCGCTACATCCAGGCCCATGCACGCCACGTGCCGGGCATCGAGGTCATGCTGGTCTATCGCCTCGACCGGTTCGGTCGCGGCGGCCACCACCGACCGTTCAACGATGCCGGCTTCCCCGCGGTCCGGGTGATGGAGGCGCACGAGCACTACGATCGCCAGCACCAGGACCTGCGCGTCGAAACGCGGCCCGATGGCACCCGCCGCACGTACGGCGACACCCTGGACGGCGTGGACTTCGCCTACGCCGCGCGAGTGACTGCGCTCGATGCGGTGGCGCTGGCGGCCCTCGCGGCCGCGCCGCCGCCACCGGCGGAGGTGCGCATCGAAGGTGCCGTCACCGCCGACACCACGCTGTCATGGCAGCGGCCCGCCGGCGCGCAGGCTGCAAACCTCGCGGGCTACAGGATCCATTGGCGCGCCACCGACCAGCCACGCTGGCAGCACAGCGTGTACGTGGGCGATGTCCAGTCGCACACGCTGCCGAACGTCATCATCGACAACTGGTATTTCGGGGTTTCCGCGGTCGGCACCGATGGCAGCGAATCCCCGGTGGTGTTCCCGGGCGCGGCCGGCAGTTTCGGCGGCTACTGAGGCAGCTACTGAGCCCGAAAAAAGAAAGGGCCGCGTTCTGCGGCCCTTCCGGTTGCGGTGACAGGATGCATCACCAGATGCGCACGCGCTCCTCCGGCTTGATGTAGAGCTTGTCGCCCGGCTTGACGCCGAACGCGTCGTACCACGCGTCGATGTTGCGCAGCGGCGCGAACGCGCGGATCTGCCCCGGCGAGTGCGGGCCGTTGACCAGCTGCTGACGCAATGCATCATCGCGCCAGAGTGTGCGCCAGACCTGCGCCCAGCCCATGAACAGCCGCTGCTCGCCGGTGAAGCCGTCGATCACCGGAGACGGCTTGCCGCCCAGCGAACGCTTGTAGGCCTCGAGTGCGATGGTCAGGCCACCCAGGTCACCGATGTTCTCGCCCATCGCGACGCGGCCGTTGATGTGCATGCCCGGCAACTGCGGGAAGCTGTAGCTCTCGTACTGCCCGCCCAGTCGCGCGGCCTGTGCCTCAAACTTGGCGGCATCCTCCTTCGTCCACCAGTCACGCAGCACGCCCGCGCCATCGGACTTGCGGCCCTGGTCGTCGAAGCCGTGGATGATCTCGTGGCCGATGACGCCACCGATGGCGCCGTAGTTCACCGCCGGGTCGGCGTCCGGATCGAAGAACGGCGGCTGCAGGATTGCGGCCGGGAACACGATCTCGTTCTTCACCGAGTTGTAGTAGGCGTTGACCGTCTGCGGGGGCATGCCCCACTCCAGCGTGTCGACCTTCTGGCCCAGGCGGTTGCGACGGTAATCCCACTCGAACGCGCGGGCGCGCAGGGCATTGCCGAACACGTCGCCGTTGCGGACATCGAGCGCCGCGTAATCGCGCCACTTTTCCGGATAGCCGATCTTCAGCCCGAAGTTCTGCAGCTTGGCGGCCGCCTCGCGCTTGGTGTCGGAGCCCATCCACTCCAGCTGCGCCAGGCGCGCGCCCATCGCCGCCTTCACGTTGGCAACCAGTTCGTCCATCTTGGTCTTGGCGTCGGCGGTGAAGTAGCGCGCGACGTAATCGCGGCCGATCGCTTCGCCCATGGTGCGTTCGGCCAGTTCCACGCCGCGCTTCCAGCGCTCGCGCTGCTCGGGCTGGCCGGACATGAACTTGTCGCGGAACTCGAAGCGCGCATCGACGAAGGGCTTCGAAAGCAGCGGCGCTGCTTCGTCTGCCACCTGGAACGCGGCCCACGCCTTCAGGGTTTCAAGCGGCGTGTCGTTGAAGATCGCGGCGAGCTTCGGCACCGCGGTGTTCTGGCGCAGGACGACCCGCGGCGCTTGGGCCACGCCGGCCGCGTTGAAGAACGCGCCCCAATCGAACCCGGGCGCGAACGCCGCCATCTGCGCCATCTCGACCGGGTTGTAGGTCTTGTCGCGGTCACGGCTCTCGGCGCGCGTCCAGTGCGCCTCGGCGATCCGCTTTTCCATCGCCATGATGTCGGCCGCACGCTGGGCCGGCTCGGCCCAGCCGATCAGGCCGAGCATCTGGGCAAGGTAGGCCTGGTAGCGCTCACGCTGGGGCGCGAACTTCTCGTCCAGATACATCTGGCGGTCGCCGAGCCCGAGCCCCGACTGGCTCATGTACAGCGTGTAGCGGTCGGGATCGCGCTGGTCGTCGGACACGCCGACGCCGAAGAAGCAGCCGCCGAAACGGCCGTTGGCGCCCCCCATCAGCGTGGCAACCTGTTGCTTGTCGGTGATGGCACGGATGGCCTCAATCTCTGGACGCAGCGGCTCGAAACCGAGCTTCTCGACCGCCGCCTCATCCATGAAGCCGCGGTAGATGGCGGCGATCTTTGCGGCATCGCCGTCGCTGGCCGGGTTGCCGGCCGGATAGCCCTCGACCAGCTGGCGCAGGCGGGCTTCGGAAAGATCACGCAGGCCGTGGAACACACCGAAGTTGGAGCGGTCAGCGGGGATCGGGGTGTTCTTCGCCCAGGTGCCGTTGACGTATTCGAAGAAGTCGTCGCCCGGCTTGGCGGTCCGGTTCATGCCATCCACATCGATGCCCCAGGTACCGAAGCGCGGCGCGGCCACGATGGCAGTGGTGCCGCTGCCACCCTGGGTGCCGGACTGCGGCGCGTCGAACAGGGCGCGCTGGTGACAGGCGTCATCGATGCAGCGCTCGTGGGCGGTGGCGGGGGTGGCTGCGAAACCCAGGGCGGCGGCAATCGCGGCGCCCAGCAGGGAGCGAGTGGTCATGGACTCTCCGGTTGATCGTGGGATATGACCCGAGTTTACCCGCACATGCTCCGCGAGCCTGAATTCCCACCCGCGCCGCGCGCCACGTGGGCCATGACCTCCGGCATGTCCGGCAGACAAGGCCGGCGCGCTAAGGTGGGTGCATGACGACACGGTTCATGCGGCCACGCACGCCCACCCTGCTCCTTGCGCTGTTCACTGCCCTGTGCGCCGGGCCGCTGGCTGCCCGCGGTCCCGGCCAGGTGGATGAAGCGCTGGCCCTGAAGACCTTCGACGCCACCTGGAAGCTGGTGGACGGGAGCCCCTACGGCGTACGCGCCCGCGGCATCGACTGGGACGCGATCGGCAAGCGCCACCGGTCTAGGGTCGCCGGTGCCCGCGACATGGCCACGCTGCGGCTGCGTCTCACCGAGATGCTGAACGAGATTGGCGAATCCCACTTCACCATCGTGCCCGGCTCGATCAGCGAGGTGGTCAGTGCACGTGCTGCCGCCCCTGGGGCCGACACCGCGGCCGTGAAGGGCCTGGGAATGGATGCCGGTGTCGTGGAAGGACGCGTGGCGGTGCTCTCGGTGGAGCCCGATACGCCGGCGGCGCGCGCGGGCATCTCGCCCGGCTGGGTGATCGAGGCGATCGACGACACTCCCATCGATGGTGTGCTGGCAGACATCCGCCAGCTTCCGGATCCGGAATCCCGACGTGAGGCGATGCTGCAGCTCGATCTGGGCCTGCGCGGGCGCTTCGCCCCCTCGCTGCACGCCGCACCCGCCAAGCTGACGTTCCGCGATGCCGCGGGCCGACGCGTTTCGCACACGCTGACACCGGCTGCGACCCGCGGCGAGGTGGTGAACGTGCCGATGCTGCCGCCAGTCGTCTACCGGATCCAGCACGTGCGCATGTCCGAGACGGACGGCGGCTGCGTGGGCCTGATCCGCTTCAACCTGTGGGCCCCGGCGCTGTCGACCAGCTTCCCCGGCGCACTCGCGGCCACCCGCGAGTGCCGCGGCCTCATCCTCGATCTTCGCGGCAACCCGGGCGGCGTGATCGGCACAGCGATGGGCGTCGGCGGGCATCTGGTGCAGACGGCCACGGCGCTGGGTTACCTGAGCGCGGGCGGCAGCAACGCGCGGCTGACCGCCCTGCCGCGCAAGGTCAGCGATGCCGGTGAACCCTTTACCCCGTACGCAGGGCCGCTGGTGGTACTGGTCGATGGGCGCTCGGCCAGTACCTCCGAGGTGTTCGCGTCCGGCCTGCAGGCCGCAGGCCGAGCGCATGTCGTCGGCTCCCGCTCGGCGGGCAAGGCGCTGCCGTCGTTGATGCATCCGCTGCCCAACGGCGACCAGTTGATGTACGCGGTCGCGGACCTGACCGCGCCCGACGGCGGCAGGCTGGAAGGTGTCGGCATCCGTCCCGATACCCCTGCGCCCCACACGCTGGCCGCCCTGTCGGCTGGCCAGGACAACGCCATGACCGCCGCGCGGGCATGGATCGCACGCCAACCCCTCCACCCCGACAAGGAAGCCTCTCCGTGAAAAAGTTCCGTCCGCAACGCCTTGCAGCAGCCCTCGCCCTGGCGTCCATCGCCGGCACCACGTTGGCGCAGACCGCTGCAACGCCTCCTCCGGCGCCCCCGCTGCCGGAAGCACACACGCTGATAGAACGCTACATCAGCGAAACCGGCGGCCAGAAGAAGTTCGACACCACCACCCAGGCCACCATGACCGGGACCTTCTCGATGCCGGCGGCCAACCTGACCGCCCCCATGACGATCTGGATGGACGGTCCGCAACGACTCGCCAGCAAGGTGGAACTGCCCGGCCTGGGTGCGATCCAGGGCGGTATCCACGGCGAAACCGTGTGGTCGATGGATCCGTTCCAGGGTGCCCGCATCCTGGAGGGGGTTGAGCGCGCCCAGCAGATCGAATCCGTCCACCCCGATGCCATCCGCAAACTGCCCGCCTTCGTCGACGAGCTGAAGACCGAGGGCAGCGCCCAGTACGACGGCAAGGCCTGCTACAAGGTCGCCATCTCGTGGAAGTCCGGCCGCAAGAGCTGGGAGTGCTATGGCATCGAGGACGGCCTGCTGCTGGCCAGCGGCGGCAAGCAGAATTCGCCGATGGGCGAGATCGAGATGCTCACCGTGATCAAGGAATACCGCATGATCGACGGCATGAAGGTGCCGGTGGTCAGCGAGATCACCAGCATGGGCCAGAAGCAGGTGATGCGGGTCGAGAAGATCGAAAGCGGCAAGCCGCCGGCCGAGGTTTTCGAGCTGCCCGCCGCCGTCAAGGCGCTGGCCACCGCAACAAAGTAATCCCGCCTGCCGCATCAGGACACTGGAGACGCCCCGCAAGGGGCGTTTTCCTTCGGCGCGCTTCATTCGGCGGCCGCCACGCCACCGTCACTGCCCGACCGCTACAACGAAAGCTCCCCCACCCGGACCTCCCGCGATGACCACCAAGACCGAACTTGCCGAGCGCTTCTGGAAGACGCTCGACTCCGACCGCACCGTCATGCTGGGCGCCACCGGTGTCTATCCCATGCCGATGACCGGTATCGCCGAGAACGCGCGCGGCCCGATCTGGTTCTTCACCGCACAAGCCAACGGACTCGCGGAGGCGCTGGAAGGTGGCGCCTCTCTGGATTCGCTGCTGATGCTCGCCTCCAAGGACCATGAGCTGTTCGCGACCTGCGGCGGCAAGCTGAGCATGAACAACGATCGCGACGTCATTGACCGCCTGTGGAATCCCTTCGTCGCAGCGTGGTACGAGGACGGCAAGGACGACCCCAAGCTGCGTCTCCTGCGCTTCGATCCCGATGTCGCCGAAATCTGGCTGAACGACAGCAGCCTGCTGGCCGGGGTCAAGACCCTGCTCGGCATCGATCCGAAGACCAGCTACGCCGACAAGACCAAGAAGGTGAAGCTCAAGGGCTGAACATCCGCGTGCCTGTCTGCGCGCTAAGCTGCGGTGAGTCCGACAGGAGTTTCGCCATGCGCTTGTATGTCCTCGTTCCCGTCATCGCTTCGGTACTCGTGCTCTCTGCATGCGCGAGGCCCGAGGCCGCTTCCGCGCCGGCCACCGCGACCCCCCGCCCCGCGGCTGTGACGCC
>JAEXBT010000242.1 GCA_023393895.1 Pseudomonadota bacterium | reverse complement strand
CTGATCGACGAGCACGCCAGCTTCGCCGACCTCAAGGGCACGCTTTCGGAATTCGTCCGGGCGTTCTTCGGCCGCGAATTCGAGATGCGCTTCCGTCCGAGCTACTTCCCCTTCACCGAACCCTCGGCCGAGGTCGACATCGCCTGGCAGCAGCCGGACGGCAGCCAGCGCTGGCTGGAAGTGCTCGGTTGCGGGATGGTGCACCCGAACGTGCTGAAGCACGTCGGCATCGATCCGGAGCGCTATACCGGCTTCGCCTTCGGTCTCGGCGTCGAGCGATTCGCGATGCTGCGCGAAGGCGTGGACGACCTGCGCAGCTTCTTCGAGAACGACGTGCGCTTCCTGCGCAGGTTCGCCTGAGCCGAGGCCTGGCCGCCCCCTTGCTGGAAACCGATGCCGACGTGACGTGGCATTGCATGGAACCCGGAAACCGTACGATGAAATTCCCTGAAAACTGGCTGCGCGAACACATCCGCACCGATGCCGACCGCGACCAGCTGGCCGCCGCGCTGACCGCGATCGGGTTGGAGGTCGAAGAGCTCACGCCACTCGGCGAATCGCTGGACCAAGTGGTGGTGGCGCAGATCGTGAGTTGCGCGAAGCACCCTGAAGCCGATCGCCTGCAGGTCTGCGAGGTCGATGCCGGCGCGCACGGCACCCTGCAGATCGTCTGCGGCGCGCCGAATGCCCGCGCCGGCCTGAAGGCGCCGCTGGCGATGGTGGGCGCGAAGGTCGGCGCGATCACCATCAAGGCGGCGAAGCTGCGCGGCGTCGAGTCCAACGGCATGCTGTGTTCGGCGAAGGAGCTGGGCATCGACGCCGATGCTTCCGGCCTGCTGGAACTGTCGGATGACGCGCCGGTGGGTGCGCTGCTGGCCGACTACCTCGGCCTGCCCGATGCCAGCATCGAACTCAAGCTCACGCCCAACCGCGCCGATTGCTTCGGCATCCGCGGCATCGCCTACGACGTGGCCGCCGCGACCGGCAGCAAAGTGGTGGCGATGGACGTGCCCGAGGTTCCAGCGACCGTCGAGCGCACGCTGCTCGTCGGGTTGGATGCCGGTGCCGACGCGCCGCGCTACCTCGGCCGGGTGATCGAGGGCGTGGATGGCGCCGCCAGGACGCCGTTGTGGATGGCGCAACGGCTGGCTCGCAGCGGCATCCGGCCGCTGAGTTTCCTGGTCGACGTCACCCAGTACGTGATGCTGGAACTTGGCCAGCCGATGCACGCATTCGACCTGGACACGCTGCAGGGGCCGATCGGCGTGCGGCGCGCGCGCGCGGGCGAGTCGCTCACCCTGCTGGATGGCCGGGAGGCCGCGCTCGACCCTGAGTTCCTGCTGGTCACCGACGCCGACCGCCCGGTGGCGCTGGCCGGGGTGATGGGCGGCCTCGCCACCCGCGTCACCGAAGCCACGCGCAACGTCTTTCTCGAGGCCGCGCATTTCGCGCCGGCCGCGATCATCGGCCGTTCGCGCCGGCTCGGGCTGCACACCGATGCCGCCCACCGCTTCGAGCGCGGCGTCGATCCGGAGCTGCCGCGCATCGCCATCGAACGCGCGACGGCGCTGATCCTCGAGATCGCCGGCGGCGCGCCGGGCCCTGTGGTGGGGGCGGTGAACCCTGACGAGCTGCCGAGGCCGGCCCCGATCCGGCTGCGTCGCGCGCGCATCGGGCGGGTGCTGGGGATCGAGGTGGCCGATGCGGAGATCGTCCGCATCCTTGGCGCGCTCGGCCTGGCAGTCGCCGCCGACGCGGAAGGCTGGACGGTGACGCCGCCGGCGCGCCGCTTCGACCTTGCCATCGAGGAAGACCTGATCGAGGAAATCGCGCGCATCCACGGCTACGACCGTATCCCGGTGAGGCTGCCGTCCGGGGCCGCGCGGGTGTCCGCGCCTTCGGCTGACCGCGTCGCCGATGCGACGCTGCGTCGCCACCTGGCCGCGCGGGACTGGCAGGAGGCGCTCAACTACGCGTTCATCGATGCCGCGATGGTCGAGGCCTGGCAGTTGCCCGGTGGCGTGGCGCTGGCCAACCCGCTCAGCGCCGAACTGGGCGTGATGCGGCCAATGCTGCTGCCCGGGCTTGCCGCCGCGCTGGCCCGCAACGTGGCCCGCCAGCAGCCAAGGGTGCGGCTGTTCGAACTTGGGCGCGCGTTTGCCGCCCCGGCCACCCAGGGCGACGCGCCCGCGGAGCTGCCGCGTCTGGCGGCGATCGCCTGCGGCAGCGCGCGTGCCGAGCAGTGGGGCATCGATGACCGCCCGGTCGATTTCCACGACCTCAGGGGCGATCTCGAATCGCTGGCGGCGCTGGCCAATGCGACGCTCGAGTTCCGCCGCTCAGCCGCGCCTTTCGGCCATCCGGGGCGCTCCGCCGATGTCCATCGCGATGGCGAACGCATCGGCTGGATCGGCGAGCTGCATCCGGCCCTGCGTCGCGCGCTGGAGATCGACGTGCCGGTGTTCGGCTTCGAGCTGGACCTCGAGGCACTGGCCCGGCGTGCGCCGGTCGTGGCCGAGGCGACCTCGAAATTTCCCTCGGTGCGCCGCGACCTTTCGCTGCTCGTGCCGGAGGCCGTGGAGTGGGCCACGCTGGCCGCGACCGTGCGTGCGTCGGCCGGACCCTTGCTGCGCGGCGTGCGGTTGTTCGACCGCTATGTCGGCAAGGGGGTCGAGACGGGTTTCAAAAGCCTCACTATGGGCTTGATTTTGCAGGAAGAATCCCGCACGCTGACCGAAAGCGACGTGGACGCGGTGGTGGCCCGGACGGTGTCCGAACTGCAGCGCGAACACGGCGCGAGGATCAGGGGATAAGTGGCATGGCGTTGACCAAGGCCGAGATGGCCGAACGTCTCTTCGACGAAGTCGGACTGAACAAGCGCGAGGCGAAGGAATTCGTCGACGCGTTCTTCGATGTCCTGCGCGAAGGGCTGGAGCAGGGCCGTCAGGTCAAGCTCTCGGGGTTCGGCAACTTCGACCTGCGCCGCAAGAACGAGCGCCCCGGCCGCAACCCCAAGACCGGCGAGGAGATCCCGATCAGTGCACGCACGGTCGTGACGTTCCGCCCCGGGCAGAAACTCAAGGAGCGAGTCGAGGCCTATGCTGGACTCAGGTAGCAACAAGGAACTGCCGCCGATCCCGGCCAAGCGCTACTTCACCATCGGTGAGGTCAGCGAGCTGTGTGACGTAAAGCCGCACGTGTTGCGCTACTGGGAGACCGAGTTCCCGAGCCTTGCGCCGGTCAAGCGCCGCGGCAACCGTCGCTACTACCAGCGCCACGACGTGCTGATGGTGCGCCAGATCCGTGGCCTGCTCTACGAACAGGGCTACACCATCGGCGGCGCGCGCCTGCGTCTGGAGGGCGAGAGCGGCAAGCAGGAGTCAGCGATGTCGGTGCAGATCATCCGCCAGGTCCGGCAGGAACTCGAGGAAGTCCTGCAGCTGCTGCGTCGCTGAACGCTGCCGCATCGTCTATAATCGCCGCCTCTCGGGGTATAGCGCAGCCTGGTAGCGCACTTGTCTGGGGGACAAGTGGTCGTCGGTTCGAATCCGGCTACCCCGACCAATCCGATACGCCCGGCCTTGCGCCGGGCGTTCTCTTTTCGGGTTCGCTCAGGCTTGGCCTGCGACGGCCATGCGTCCGTCCTGGGCCGGGAATCGCCGCAACACCGCGGCCTGTATCCCGGCCGCGTCTAGGCCCGCTTCGGCAAGCAGATCCTCGCGGCTGGCGTGATGCTGGAAGCTGTCGGGCAGGCCGAGGTGCAGGATCGGCATGACGATGCCGGCTTCGGCGAGCAGTTCGGCCACGCCCGAGCCCGCGCCGCCCGCCACCACGTTATCTTCCACGGTGACGAAGCCCTCGTGGGTCCTTGCCAGCTGCAGGATGAGTTCGCGGTCGAGTGGCTTGACGAAGCGCATGTTGACCACGGTGTGTCCGAGGCCGGCGCCTGCCTCGAGCGCGGCCGGCACCGTGGCGCCGAACGCCAGCAGCGCGATGCGGCTGCCCTCGCACTTCACTTCCGCCTTGCCGAGCGCGATCGGCTGCAGCGATTCGCCGGCCGCCACACCGGTCCCCGCACCACGCGGATAACGCACCGCCGCGGGACCTTCGTGCAGGAAGCCGGTGCTGAGCATGGCGCGGCATTCGGCTTCGTCGGAAGGCGCCATCACCACCATGTTCGGCACGCAGCGCAGGAAGCTGAGGTCGAGGTTGCCGGCATGGGTGGCGCCATCGGGGCCAACCACGCCGCCACGGTCGATCGCGAACAGCACGTCGAGCTTCTGGATCGCCACATCGTGGACCAGCTGGTCGTAGCCGCGCTGCAGGAAGGTGGAATAGATCGCGACGACCGGCTTGGCACCTTCGCAGGCCATGCCCGCCGCCAGCGTGACCGCGTGCTGCTCGGCGATCGCGACGTCGAAATAGCGCTCCGGATACGCCTTGGAGAAGCGGACCAGGCCGGAGCCTTCGCGCATCGCCGGGGTGATCGCGAGCAACCGCTCATCCTGCGCGGCCATGTCGCACAGCCAGTCGCTGAACACATCGGTGTAGGTTGGCTTCTTCACCGCGCCGGGCTTCGACACCATGCCGAGTTCGGGGTCGAACGGCGATACCGCGTGGTAGCCGATCTGGTCGGCCTCGGCGCGCTCGTAGCCCTTGCCCTTGGTGGTGATGACGTGCAGCAGCTGCGGCCCCTTCAGGCCCTTCAGCGTCTTCAGCGTGGCGACCAGCGCTTCCATGTCGTGGCCATCGATCGGCCCGGTGTAATGGAAGCCCATTTCCTCGAACAGGGTGGAGGGCACGAACATGCCCTTCCAGTGTTCTTCCCAGCGCTTGACGAACTTGGCCGGCGCCGCGTCCTTGTCGCCGAGCAGCTTCTTGCCGCCCTCGCGGATCGCGTTGAGCGTGCGGCTGCCGGTCATTCGCCCGAGCATGCGGGTCAGGCCGCCGACCGCTTCGCTGATCGACATCCGGTTGTCGTTGAGGATGACCAGGATGTCCGGTTCCTCGTCCATGCCGCCGGCGTGGTTGAGCGCCTCGTAGGCCATGCCTGCGGTCATCGCGCCATCGCCGATCACCGCCACCACCTTGCGGTCGCTGCCCGCGTGCTTCGCCGCGATGGCCATGCCGAGTGCCGCGGAGATCGAGGTCGACGAATGACCCACGCCGAAGGTGTCGTACTCGCTTTCCTCGCGCTTGGGAAACGGCGCCACGCCGTCCTTCTGCTTGACCGTGTGGATGCGGTCGCGACGACCGGTGAGGATCTTGTGCGGGTAGGCTTGGTGGCCGACGTCCCAGACGATGCGGTCCTCGGGGGTGTCGTAGAGATAGTGCAGGGCGGTGGTGAGTTCGACCACGCCCAGATTCGCGCCGAAATGGCCGCCGGATTTGCCCGCCGATTCGATCAGGTAGGCGCGCAACTCGTCGGCGATGTCCGGCAGCTCGGCCTCGTCGAAGCGGCGCAATTCGGCCGGGGAGTCGATGCGCGACAGGCGCGGGTAACGCGTGGAATCGATCATGGCCGTTATTTTACGGCCGCGACGATCCGGATGCGTGTGGCGGGGGTGAAGGCCGTCAGCGGCCGCGCATGCGCCCGAACAGGCCGCCCTTGGCCGGCTCGGCGGCGGGCAGTGGCTCCGGGAGCACCTGTTCGACGATCGAAGTCGCCAGCCCTGCATTGACGAAGTCCGCCACCTCTCCCTCGCCGACATTGGCGGCAGCGGCGATCTCGGCGACGGTGGCCGGCCCCTTCATCATCGCGGTGGCGATGCGGAAGTGCTTCGGGAACTCGCGCTCGGTCTGCAGCCACTTGGTCATGCGGAAGCGGCCTTCCGGGTCAAGCTGCGGCTGCAGGCTGCCCTTGCCCTCGAGCAGTGCGGCATACCAGGCCAGACGCGCGATCGGCTGGGCCGGGCCGGCGGCGGCGGCTTCCGTCGCCCAGGCGGCCTCATCGCGTTCGTTGAAATCGGCCTCCGAAAGTGGACTGCCGTCGAAATAGGCATCGAGGGACTTGAGTGTCGCGGGGCCGTGGTACTGGCCGCGGGTGCCATCGAGATAGAGCGCGGGCCCGTCACCGCGCTGGTACACGCCACGGGTGGCCAGCCGGCCCGGTTGCAGCCAGTCGGCCAGCACCGGGTCGCGCACGGGTTCGGCTACCGGTTCGGGTGCGGGGTCGCGCTCTTCGTCGGCGGCGACGGGGGCTTCCTCCGGCAGGACGTCCATGGGTACCGGTGCGGGCGTCATGCCGTGCGGGACCGCCGCATGGTCTTCGGGGGCGTGCGTGTCCGCTTGTGCCGGCGGCGTGACCGGGGCGGCGCGGCCGAGCTCGAGGCCTTCGAGCAGCGTGGAGATCGATGCCGCATCGTGCGGCCGGCCGAGCCGGTAATCGGTCTGCGTGCGCGCCGCCGAGGTGTAGCCGATGACCTTGCGGCCGGCGTTGTGCAGCTGCATCCAGCTCATCGGGCCGTACAGGCTGTCCATGTCGACCACCACGATGTCGGCCTCGCCGGAGTCCACCAGACGCAGATCCAGGCCCATCCTCTCGACTGCCTGGGCGAAGGCCTGGCCCAGATCATTCTGGGTGTTGCGATCCATTCCGGTGAAGCCGAGCGTGGTGGCCATGCGTGAATCCCCTGTATCAGAGGCATGAGTGTAGCCGAGGCCCGGCCTGCCGAAACGGAAGCCGCGACGGCGCGTGGCGGGGCTGTGTCGATGAGGTCAGATGAACTGGCGGCGTGGCTTCTTCGGCATCTGCGCCTGCAGGAACTGCATCTGGTCGGCCAGGATGTTGCGGTTCGAAAGGATCAGGTGCTCGATCCAGCTCGGCCGGTAGGGCACCGCCAGCAGCGGCATCCCGGCCTGCTGCGGCGTGCGATTGGCCTTGCGTGAGTTGCAGTGGAAGCAGGCGGTGACCACGTTCTCCCAGGCATCGGCACCGCCCTTCGAAACCGGCTTCACGTGGTCGCGGGTCAGGTGCTGGCGCGGCGGGCGCTCGCCGCAATAAAGGCACAGGTGTGCGTCGCGGGCGAACAGCGAGGCATTGGTCAGCGCCGGGGTGGGGTCGATGGCACGGCCGCGGGCATGGCCACGCGCGGCGATGATCGGATGCAGGCTGAGAAAGCTGCGCTCGCCGGTCAGTCGCGAAATGCCGCCGTGCACGGTCAGGCAGGATTCGCCCAGCGTCCATGCCACCGCATCCCGGGCGTACAGGCAGGCGGCATCCTGCCAGCGGATCCAGTCGAGCGCGCGGCCATGCGCATCCAGCGCCAGGAAGCGCAGCGATGACCTGGGTGGAGGCGACGGGGTGGGGAAAACATCCGGGGCCCGGTCCGGGCCGGGGCCGATCAGGCGTAGCCTTGCGCTATGCATACCCATCGGAATGACAGGTTATACGCCTTTGTTGACGTTTTGTGTATGCCGGCGTGACCCGTTTTGAAGCGGCCTCAGAGCCTGAAGCTCAGTTCCTGGTCGTTCCGCCGTATCCGGTAGGTGCGCGGCACGCCCTTCTTCAGCCCTCGCCAGAACCGCAACACGCGATACGCGCGCTGCCCCGGCACGACCTGCTGGTTGACCTGCAGGATCTCGTCGCCGATTCGTGCCGGGCAATACGCTCCGGGCCGCGACGGCCGGACGCCGGTGACCACCACTTTCTCCACGACCGGGTTGAGCGAGAGCCCGCGGAAGTGCGGCTTGATGTCGATATTGCATTCCGCCCCGAGCGCCGCCGCGGGCAGCAGCGCGGCCGCCAGCGCCAACGATGCGAGGCGCCTGGTGTTGCTCAATCGAACGCCTCGGCGGCAAGGCCCATGAGGTTGTCGACGCCGCTTTCGATTGCAGCCTTGTGCATCTGCGTGCGCGGCAGGATGCGCTCGAAGTAGAAGCGCGCGGTCTCGCGCTTGCCATCGCGGAAGGCCTGCGGATGCGAAGAGGCTTCGGCCGCCGCCACGGCCCGAGTCCACCAGTAGGCCAGCGCCACGTAACCCGAATAGAACAGGTAGTCGTAGGCTGCGCCACCGACTTCCTCGGGGTTGGCCAGTGCATCGGTGGCGATCCTGCGCGAGAGCGAAGACCACTCCTCCAGCTTCTGCACCAGCACCGGCATCAGCTCGGCAAGCGCCGGGTTCGCCGCTTCCCGCGCGCAGAACGCCTGCGCCTCGGCGAGGAACGCACGCAGGCCCTCGCCCTTGAGCTGCAGCAGCTTGCGGCCGACCAGGTCGAGCGCCTGGATGCCTGTGGTGCCCTCGTACAGGGTGGTGATGCGGGCATCACGGGCGAGCTGCTCCATGCCGTGCTCGGCGATGTAGCCGTGGCCACCGAAGCACTGCAGCGCGTGGTAGGTGCATTCGTTGCCCCATTCGGTCAGGCAGGCCTTCACGATCGGGGTGAGGAAGCCGACCATCGCATCGGAGGCCCGGCGGGTTTTCTCCTCGGCGGCGTGTTCGGCGATGTCCAGATGCAGGAAGGCGTGGTAGCCGAGCAGGCGCCCGCCCTCGACGAGCGCCTTCTGCGTCAGCAGCATCCGCCGCACGTCCGGATGGACGATGATCGGGTCGGCCGGCTTCTCCGGGAACTTCGCGCCGGAGAGCGCGCGCATCTGGAGGCGCTCGCGGGCGTATCGCAGCGCGTTCTGCAACGCGCGATCGGCCAGCCCGAGGCCCTGCAGGCCGACGCCGAGCCGCGCGGAGTTCATCATGGTGAACATCGCCATCAGGCCCTTGTGCGGCTCGCCAACCAGCCAGCCCTGGGCGCCATCGAAATTCATCACGCAGGTCGCCGAGCCGTGGATGCCCATCTTGTGTTCGATGGCACCGCACCGCACCGCATTGCGCTCACCCATCGCGCCGTCCTTGCCGACCTTGAACTTCGGCACCACGAAAAGGGAGATGCCGCGGCTGCCGGCCGGGGCGTCCGGCAGTTTCGCCAGCACCAGGTGCACGATGTTCTCCGCCATGTCGTGCTCGCCGGCGGTGATGAAGATCTTGGTGCCCTCGATCGCGTAGCTGTCGTCGCCGTTCGGCGTGGCGCGCGTGCGCAGCAGGCCGAGGTCGCTCCCGGCATGTGGTTCGGTCAGGCACATGGTGCCGGTCCAGCGGCCTTCCACCAGCGGCTTCAGGAACACTTCCTGCTGCCATGCCTGCCCGTGGTGCAGCAACGCCTCGGTGGCGCCGTGCGAGAGCAACGGGAAGTTGCCCCAGGCGAGGTTGGCGGCATCGATCATTTCCTTCAGCACGCCACCGAGCACCTGCGGCATGCCCTGGCCGCCGAATTCCACGGGCGCATTGAGGCCCGGCCAGCCGCCCTCGACGAACTGCTCGTAGGCGGCCTTGAAACCCTCGGGCGTCGCAACCTCGCCGGTGTCCTTGTCGAAGCGGCAGCCACGGTCACCGGCGGCGTTGAGCGGTGCCAGCACCTGCGAAGTGAAGCGCGCCCCTTCCTCCAGGACTGCCTCGATCAGTTCGCGGTTGACCTCGGTCTGGCCGAGCGAGGCGAGGGTGTTCTCGACGTCGAGCACGTCGAACAGGCCGAAGCGGATGTCATCAAGCGGGGCGCGGTACTGGCTCATGCGATGGTCGTGTCTTGGACAAGTTGAGGTTTGAGGTCGGGGCGGAATCAGCGCAGCACGCCGGGCAGGCCGGGTGTGGGACTGAGCGCGCTCTCGCGCGAAATCTGCCAGGTGCGCGCGCCACCACGGTCCGGCGTGGCGATGAGGCTGCCCTTCAGCAAGTAGCCGACGCTGCGCCCGGATGCGAGGGCATCGGCCACCTGCAGTCGTGCGCCGGCAGCGGGTGCCAGCGTGACATCGACCACGTCAGCCGATTCCGGGGCGATCGACAGCGCCGGCTGCGCCTGCAGCGTGCCGGCGGATTCGCCGCCGACGGCAAGTGCCAGCGACACGTTGTCGAAGCGCATCGCCACCGCGCTGTAGTTCTGCAGGCGCAGGCGCACCTGCCACTGGCCGCGTGCATCAACCGTGAGCTGCTGGATGCTGGCCGCCGGCTCGGAAACACGGCGACTGCCGCCGCCACTGGCGCAGGCAACGAGGAAGCAGGCGAGGGCGAGGATCAGGCTGACGCGAAAGGGCTTCATCCGTTCCATTCCGTGGGGCATGGAAGGAGGATAACGCCTCACCGTGAACGATGGACGGCAAGCGCCGGGCAAAACGAAGGTCGCATGGAAGCGGCCTGATCGATCGAATCGCCCTGCGAAGTGGTGGCCGGGGAGGGAATCGAACCCCCGACACGGGGATTTTCAATCCCCTGCTCTACCAACTGAGCTACCCGGCCACGGCTCGGGCGCATCCGAGCCGGCTATCTTACGGATGAACAGGGCCGGCGGCAAGCGCGCCGGAGCTTAATCGCCCCCGAACGTCGAAGGGCCCAAACGTCCGCGGCGCGACTGTTCGGCAGCATGGCGCGTAAGGTGGCTGTCGAGCACAAGTGGAGCACGACCATGCATGTCTTTCCCGTGTCTGCCGCAAGCCGTACTGCGATGGTCATGGTGCTGCTGGCGCTCGGCGCCTGCGCCAGTGTTCCGCGGGAAAGTGACGCGGCGCGGTTATCCAGGCTGCAGGCGTTCGCCGGACCGCCGGTCAACAGCATCCTCTACACCTCGACGGGCTCGGGCTTCGATGTGGTGGATGATTCGCATGTGCTGTTGATGCTGGGTCCACGCCGCAACTACCTGCTGCGGGTCGATCCGCAGTGTCTCGCCTGGGACGGTGCGTCACCGACGCTGATGATCCGCTCGGGCATGACTGGCCAGTTGAGCGTGAACTTCGATGCCATCGTCACCCGATCGCCGCCTGGCCTGACCTGCGCGATCCGCGAGATCCGCCCGGTCGACCTCAAGGCCGCGCGCGAGGCTGAGAAGCAGGCCGCGGGCTGAGCGGGCGGGCGGTCCGGTCAGTCCGGCTCCGGCACGAAGCCTGCCGGTGCCTCGGCACCCTCGCCGAACAGGAACTTCTCCATTTCGCGCTCGAGGTAGGCGCGATGTTCGGGGTTCATCGGTGACAGGCGGTTCTCGTTGATCAGCAGGGTCTGGTGGGCCAGCCACGCGGACCAGGCCGGCTTGCCGACATGCTCGAACACGCGCTTGCCGAGTGCGCCGGGCCAGGGCACGAAGTCGAGGCCTTCGGTTTCGCGCTGCTCGCGCTGGCAGAACACCGTGCGGCTCATGGGGTTTCCTCCTCGATCAGGCGACGGATCGGCGCAGGGATGCCGACGGACGCGAGAGATTCGCGTGCAACCCAGCGCAGGCACTCATTGTCGCCCAGCCGGCTGCGCGGTGATACGTCGTCGAACAACCACGGCTGGATGCGCAGGCGGAAATGCGTGAACGCGTGTTCGATCGGTGGCAGCCTGCGCGGCGTTGCTGTGGCGCGTGCATGCAATCGGACGATGCGCTCGGCTGACTCCACATCGTCGGGCGTGACTTCCGGGAGCGACCATAGCGATCCCCAGATGCCGGCGGCCGGACGTTGCTGCAGCAGCGTCCGGCCTTGGCCATCGCGCAGCCAGACCACGGCGGTTTCGCGTTGCGCAATCTTCCTGGCGGGGCGCGGCGAAGGGATCGTTGCGGTACGACCGTCGCGGTGTGCCACGCACAGTCCGGCGAGCGGACACGCGCTGCAACCCGGCCGGCCACGGGTGCACACGGTGGCGCCGAGGTCCATCTGCGCCTGCGTGTAATCGGCCATGCGCGATGCATCGAGCGGCAGCGAGGCGTTGGCGATGTCCCACAGCTGCCGTTCCACCACGGGAAGCCCCGTCCAGCCTTCGATCCCGTGCAGGCGGGCCAGGACGCGCCTGACGTTGCCATCGAGGATCGCGAAGCGATCGCCCCAGGCCTGCGCGAGGATCGCGCCGGCAGTGCTGCGGCCGATGCCGGGCAGGGCGAGCAGGGCGTCGAAATCACGCGGCAGGTCGCCGCCGTGCTGATCCATGCAGTGCCGTGCAGCGGCATGCAGGTTGCGCGCGCGGCTGTAATACCCCAAACCCGACCAGAGTGCGTGGACTTCATCGGCACTCGCGCGCGCCAGTGACGGCAGGTCGGGCAGCGCGGCAACGAATCGCTCGAAATAGGGAATGACGGTTGCGACCTGGGTCTGCTGCAGCATGACTTCCGACAGCCAGACGCGGTACGGCGTGCGCGGCCGCGTCCATGGCAGGTCGTGGCGGCCATGGGCATCGAACCACGCGAGCAGGCGTGGCGAAAATTGCGCCAGGGAGCGCGGGTCGATGGGCGATGCCGGCGTCTCGTCGCCCGCGCTGCGGTGCCTGCTCAAGGCGTGCCTGCTGCGGGCGGGACCGTCGGTTCCTCGAACTCGATCTCGAGGCCTTCCAGCTGAGCGCCGGCGATGTCGAGGCGAGGCGTGGACAGATGTCCGTCCAGCGGCGGCAGCGGGTTGCCGGTGTTCATTACTTCGCGCCAGGCCAGCACGTCACGGATGTGCAGGCGGGCATCGAACCGAGTGGCATCGCGGCGCACGTCGAGTGACACGACGTCGCTCACGTCCAGTGCGCCGTCGTAGGCAAGCGCGAACGGCAGCGCCGCGCGGGAGCGGTCGAGCGGCGACGGCAGCTTCGGCCAGGCCGCGGGCCATTCACGGATGCGGCCTTCCAGCGCGAGCGTGAGGGCCTGCCCGGCCGTGAGGCGTCCACGGGCATCCAGGTTGGGGACCACGCCTTCGCCGCGAAGCGCGAGCGCGAGTTGCTGCCAGTCGATGCCGTCCTTGGATACGCGCGCCGGGCCGTAGGCGCCGATGATGAAGGGCAGCGGTTCACCCCCGGTGCCGATGTAGCGGACATTGGCGCCGAGCTTGGCCGGCGTCAGCCGCAGGCCTTCATCGCGCCAGTGCATCGGCGCGGAAAGACGCAGGCGCATCGGCAGGCGCCAGTCACGCGCGATCGGTTCGACCGTTCCAGCCACGCCGAGCGCGGCGTCGGTCGCCGGCTTGGACATCGCGACATGCAGGTCGAACGGCAGCTGCAGGGTATCGGCGAGGTAGCGGCCCTCGAGATGCGCGGCAAGCGGCTCGTTCGGTGCGAAGTGGCGGGTGTCGATGCCAATGCCGTCCACCGACCAGCCTTCGCCCAGCAGCTTGCCGCGGACGATGCGCAGGCCGCGGATGAGCGTGGGAAGACGGGTTTCCGGGCTTGGCGGGCGGCTGCGTTGCCAGGCCTGCAGGGCGGCGAGATCCAGCGCGGGCGCATCCAGCTCGATGCGTTCGACATCCAGCACCTCACCGCGCGTCTTCAGCGTTTCCCACGGCACGGAGAGGTAGAGGCGTTCGGCGGTGAGCAGGTCGCGCGCCGCACCGGGCTGGCGCGCGCGCAGCCCGCGCAGCACCAGCCGCGGGGTGCCGTGGATGTCGTACTCGGCGGGGCCTTCGGCGGTGATCTCAAGCCCCAGCCGCTGGCCGACCTCCTGCAGGATCACCGTGGTGGCGAACTCCGGGCGCAGGAGCCAGCGCAGGCCGAGACCGGCCAGCACAAGCAGCAAGGCGAGCGCCACGAGCAGCCACGGCCAGCGACGGCGGCGCGGGGCCGCCGCGTTCACTGGCCGATCGCTTCGGGCAGCAGCGCGTCAACGAAGGCCTGCGGATCGAACACGCGCAGGTCTTCCGGGCGCTCACCGATGCCGGCGTAGCGGATCGGGATACCGAACTCGCGCGCAAGCGCGAACACCACGCCACCCTTGGCGGTGCCGTCAAGCTTGGTCACCACCAGCCCGGATACCGGCACCTTGGCGCTGAATGCACGCACCTGCGCGATCGCATTCTGCCCGGTGGTGCCATCAATCACCATCAGGATCTCGTGCGGCAGGCCCGGGCCATGCTTGCCCAGCACGCGCACGATCTTGGACAGCTCGTCCATCAAACCGGCCTGGGTGTGGAGGCGCCCGGCAGTGTCGGCGATCAGCACCTGCGTCCCGCGCGC
The DNA here is from genome assembly GCA_023393895.1 of Pseudomonadota bacterium. Next base: position 2,841 of record JAEXBT010000242.1, on the reverse strand, counting down.
CCTGGCCGAGGCATAGGCATCGAAGGCGACCGCGGCGGCATCTGCATCCTGCCCCTGCGCGATCACCTGCACGTCGTTGCGCGCGCCCCAGGCCTGCAGCTGGGCGACGGCGGCGGCGCGGAAGGTGTCGCCTGCGGCCAGCATCAGGCTGCGCCCATCATCGCGGAACTTGCGCGCCAGCTTGCCGATGGTGGTGGTCTTGCCCACGCCGTTGACGCCGATGGTGACGATGACGAACGGCTTGGCAGTCGCATCGATCAGCAGCGGCTGCGCCACCGGTTGAAGCAAGGCGACGAGGTCGGCGCGGAGCGCCTGCAGCAGCGCGTTGGCATCGGCGAACTCGCGCCGGTCCATGCGCGCGCGCAGGTCATCGACCAGCGCGGTGGTGGCCTTGACGCCGACGTCCGCGGTAAGCAGGGTGGTTTCGATCTCTTCGAGGAGGTCCTCGTCGAGCTTCGGGTTGCGGGCGAACAGGCCGCCGAACGAACGGGCGAAGCCACTGCCCTTGAGCCGTTCGCGCCAGCCGCTCTTGCCGGGTGCCGCGGCCGGGGCCGCATGCGCGTAGTCGTCCACCACGGGTGCGCGGGTGGGCGTCTGCACGGCGGCTGCGCCAGGGTCTTCCGTTCCGGGCTCGGGGAGCGGGGAAGCGGCTTCGCCTTGGCGCTGCGGATCGGCCGGCTGTGCGGGCGTTTCGCCTTCAGCGGGCTTCTTCCGCCGGAACCAGTTAACCATTCGGGAAGCGATATAAGAGAATGCGGCGATGGTAGCACCGGCCTTCCCCCCGACATGACCAGAACCCCAGCGCGCCCGGGCATGGTCCGGATCATCGGCGGGCAGTGGCGCAACACCCGCCTGCCGGTGCTGGATGCCGACGGACTGCGTCCGACTTCCGACCGCGTCCGCGAAACCCTGTTCAACTGGCTGATGCCGGCGTTGCCGGGCGCGCGGGTACTCGACCTGTTCGCCGGCAGCGGTGCGTTGGGCATGGAGGCCGTCTCCCGAGGGGCGGCGCGGGCCACGCTGGTCGAGCGCGACGTAGGGCTCGCCGCGGCCCTGCGCACGGCGGCGAACCGGCTCCCGGGCGGCGATGGGCTGGAGGTGGTGCATGCCGATGCGCTGGTCTGGCTGCGCACCGCGGCAAGCGAAGGCCGCCGCTACGACATCGTTTTCCTCGACCCGCCGTTCGAGGCGGGATTGTGGGAAGGCGCGATCGAGGGTGTCCTGCCGCTGCTGGCCGAGGAGGGCTGGCTGTACGTGGAAGGGTCGCCTGCCACGGCGGCCGCGCCACCGGCGCCCTGGCGGCTGCACCGCGAGGGTCGTACCCGCGAGGTCGCCTACCGGCTGTACCGCCGCGGGTGAGCGCCCGCCCCGGCGCCACTGCTACACTCGCCGCAACCGTTGCCCCCGACCTCGCATGACCACGTCCCGCCAGCGGATCGCCATCTATCCCGGCACCTTCGACCCGATCACCGCGGGCCACGTCGATCTGGTGCATCGCGCGGCCGCGTTGTTCGAGCGGCTGATCGTCGGCGTGGCGCAGAGCTCCGGCAAGGGACCGGCGATGTCGCTGGAACAGCGTGTCGAGCTGGCGCGCGAATCCCTCGCTGACGTACCCAACGTGGAAGTGCGCGGCTTCGACACCCTGCTCGCGCATTTCGTTCGCGACATGGGCGCGGGCGTGCTGATCCGTGGCCTGCGCGCGGTGTCCGACTTCGAGTACGAGTTCCAGCTGGCGAGCATGAACCGCCACCTCATTCCCGAGGTGGAGACGCTGTTCCTGACGCCGGCCGAGGAATACGGTTTCATCTCATCTTCGCTGGTGCGCGAAATCTCCCGCTTCGGCGGGGACGTTTCGGCTTTCGTGCCACCGGCGGTGGCCGTCGCGCTGCAGGCCGATAGGCAGCGTCATCGCAAACAGGAAACCGGGGGAACCCCATGAACAACACCCAACGTCTGCTGCTCACCGCCGGCTTCGTCGCGCTGTCGCTGGCCGCCTGCAAGAAGGAAGAAGCCCCGGTCGAGGCGCCGGTCGTGGAGGCCCCGGTCGCGGTGCCGACGGGCGAGGACAAGGCCAGCTGGCAGGGCTATCTCGGCTCGGTGGCCAAGGCCAACATGGATGGCGTGACCAACGCGCCCTACGCCTACTTCCTGCCGGGTGAGTCCAGCGAGGACTTCGCCGGCGAGTACGACCGCCTGCTGGAGCGCGTCCAGATGGATCTCTCGCGCGGCATCATCGAGGGCAACATGCTGCTGTTCGGTTCGCCGGCACGCACCAAGCTGGCCGACCTGATCGTCGAGGGCTTCAAGAACGCCAAGCCCGGCACGATGAAGAACGTCAAGGTCGTCGTGGTCGGTGACCCGGCGGACAAGGATCGCGTGCAGGCGGCGGTCGCGCCGGCTGGCGTGAACTACGTCTTCGTTTCTTCCAAGTAAGCGCGTGACCGGTCCGCGCCTGCCTGGTGGCGGGCGCGGATTCCCCTCCATGTCCCTGAAGATCCTCGACACCTGCATCAACTGCGACGTCTGCGAGCCGGTCTGTCCGAACCGCGCGATTTCGCAGGGCGAGACCGTCTACGTCATCGACCCGGCGCTGTGCACGGAGTGCGTCGGCCATTTCGATGACCCGCAATGCGTGGAGGTCTGTCCGGTCGAGTGCATCGAGAACGACCCCGCGCATGTCGAGAGCGAGCAGGAACTGCTCGCGAAGCTGCGCCGGCTGGAGCAAGCCGCATGACGATGTTGATTGACCGTTCGCGCCGCGTTTTCCTGGCGTTCGCGTTGTTGCTGGTGGCATTCGGCGCGCCCGCGCGCGAACCGTCGCGCGAGGCCAGGCCGCAGGGC
>JAEXBT010000064.1 GCA_023393895.1 Pseudomonadota bacterium | reverse complement strand
GGTGGTGACATGCGGGCTCTCCGGTGCGGAAGTGATGCAGGCGGGGGGACACCCCGCCCGCGTGGATCAGAAGCTGTACTTGACGGTGGTGTGGACGCGCTTGAGGTCGCCCTCCGCGCCATTCTCTTGCGTGCGCTCGCCCCAGCCGATCTCGGCGCCGACATCGAGCTTCGGGATCGGCGACCAGATGAGGTTGGCGTGGATCGACTGCGCACTGCGGGTGATGCCGAGCCCGGTCAGGTCGGTGTCGTTGTCGAAGCGTGCGGTCGAGTACATCAGGTTGCTGCGCAACTTCGGGCCGAAGGCATGTCGCCAGGCAACGAAGCCGCCGGCGCCGCCGATCGGGTGCAGGTTGCCGGCCACGTCGATCGCCACGTCGGGCCCCAGGCCGAAGGCAAGATAGCGGCCGATGCCTTCGCCGGCGTTGAGCGCGTAGCGGATGTCGTCGCTAGCGCCGAGGTTGAGCTTGCCGGACACGCTGATCGCGCCGCCCTGCGTGTAGTCGGTCGGCACCTTGTACTGGCGCAGCAGCGCGGCAACCGAGAAATGGCCCCAGTCGCCCTTCGTCTGCCAGCGCCCGGTGACATCCGGAAAGGCATTGTCGCCACTGCTGTAGCGCGCGCCCGGTGACTGGAACGGCGTGACGATGGTCTGCGGATTCTCAAGTGAGAACGACCATGGCCCCTTGCTGTAGCGGATCTGCGCCTGGCGCACGAACACGGTGCCATCGGTGACGCCGACGAAATCCACCGCGTCCGGCAGCGCGGCCACATCCATGAAATTGGACCAGGTCTGGCCGGCGAGCCATTCGTTCCAGCTCACGTAGGCCTGGCGTAGCGTCACCGCGTGGGTGTTGGTGCTGGTCTCGTTGCCGATGTTGTTGCTGCCGCCGCCGAAGAAGTCGGCCTCGATATAGGCCTTGATCTTGTCGCCGGCGTCGGTGACGTGATCGGCGCTGAACCAGAAGCGCGAGAACTGGGCGCCGAAATCGGTGTAGGGATCGACCGCCGCCTGGCCGCCGACCGGGATGGCCGAGGGCAGGTAGAACATGCGGCCGGCACTGCCGTCGGCGATCTTGCCGCTGTCGGTGTCGGTCAGCATCGCATCGAGCTTGATGAAGCCGCCGTAGGTGAACGTGGTGCCGCGATTGGCCGCGGGCACGATGGTGCTAGCCTGGATCGGATTGGCGGCCGGCGCCTGCGCGGGCCTTGTCTGCACTTCCGCCTTCGCCGCAGCGACTTCCTGCCGCGCCTCGACCACCTGCTGCTCGGTCTGCTGCTGTTGCGCGGTGAGTTGCGCCACCACCTTCTCCAGCTGCGCGATACGTGCCTCCAGCTCCTTTTCCTTCGCGGTCTGCGCCAGCGCCATGCCGGGCGCGGCAAGTGCCAGCGCCACGCAAAGCCCCAGCCACTGCTTGCGGTGAGTTGTCTTCATGGGTCGTTCCCGTCGTCGATGGTGGACGAAGCATCCAGCCACACCGAGCGTCCGCGCATTGATCCACGCCGACTATTCGCCGATGGTCGAAGTTGCGGTGCAGCATCGACCAACGTCTAAACCCGCTGGACCGCGATTGCGTCACACTCGATCCCCACATCGAACGCAACGGAGAACGCCATGGCCCGGCCTGCCGACAGCATCCACGCGCCCGCCAATTTCGCCGCCAACGCCAACATGCGCCATCGCGACTACGTGCGCGATTACGCCGAATCGGTCGAGGATCCGGATGCCTTCTGGGCCCGCATCGGCGAACGCATCGAGTGGATGAAGAAGCCGACGGTGATCCGCAACGTCAGCTACGACGCCGCCGACTTCCGCATCAAGTGGTACGAGGATGGCGAACTCAACGTCAGCGTGAACTGCCTCGACCGCCACCTGCGCGAGCGCGGCGAAAAGACCGCGATCCTGTTCGAGCCGGACGATCCGGCGATGCCGGCACAGAAGATCAGCTACCGAGACCTCTACCTGCGCGTGTGCCGGATGGCCAACGCGCTGCGCGGCATGGGCGTGCAGAAGGGCGACGTGGTCACCATCTACCTGCCGATGATCCCGGAGGCGGCGGTGGCCATGCTCGCCTGCGCGCGCATCGGCGCGGTGCACACGGTCGTGTTCGGCGGCTTCGCGCCGCATTCGATCGCCGACCGCATCTCCGACAGCAAGAGCAAGGTCGTGATCACCGCCGACGAGGGCCGGCGCGGTGGGCGCACCGTGCCGCTGAAGGCGAACGTGGACGCCGCGCTGAAGCTGCCGGGCACCGATTCGGTGCAGAAGGTGATCGTGTTCCGCCACACCGATGGCAGCGTCGACTTCGACACCCGCCGCGACCTGTGGTGGCACCACGCGGTCGACAGCCAGCCGACCCAGTGCGAGCCGGAACGGATGAACGCGGAAGACCCGCTGTTCATCCTCTACACCTCCGGTTCGACCGGCAAGCCGAAAGGCGTGCTGCACACCACCGGGGGCTACCTGGTGTACGCGGCCTACACCCACGAGATGGTTTTCGATCTCAAGCCAGACGACGTTTACTGGTGCACCGCGGACGTGGGCTGGATCACCGGCCACAGCTACATCGTCTACGGGCCACTGGCCAACGGCGCGACCAGCGTGATGTTCGAGGGCATTCCGAGCTGGCCGAACGCCTCGCGTTTTTGGGAGGTCGTGGACAAGCACCAGGTGACGATCTTCTACACCGCGCCGACCGCGATCCGCGCGCTGATGCGCGAAGGCGACCATGCGGTGAAGCGCACCTCGCGCGAGTCGCTGCGCCTGCTCGGCAGCGTCGGCGAGCCGATCAACCCGGAAGCCTGGCGCTGGTACCACCAGGTGGTGGGCGACGAGCGCTGCCCGATCGTCGATACCTGGTGGCAGACCGAGACCGGCGGCATCCTGATCTCGCCGCTACCCGGCGCGACCGACCTCAAGCCCGGCTCGGCCACGTTGCCGCTGCCCGGCGTGCAGCCGGCGCTGGTGGACGCCAACGGCAACCTGCTCGAGGGCGCGGTCGATGGCAACCTCGTGATCAAGGATTCCTGGCCGGGGCAGATGCGCACGGTCTATGGCGACCACCAGCGCTTCATCGATACCTACTTCAAGGCCTACCCGGGCATGTACTTCACCTCAGACGGCTGCCGCCGCGACGAGGACGGCTACTACTGGATCACCGGCCGCGTCGATGACGTGATCAACGTCAGTGGCCACCGCATCGGCACCGCCGAACTCGAAAGCGCGCTGGTCGCCCACCCCAAGGTGGCGGAGGCGGCGGTGGTCGGCTTCCCGCACGACATCAAGGGCCAGGGCGTGTACGCCTACGTGACCCTGAAGGATGGCGAGACGCCGAGCGACGAGCTGAAGAAGGAGCTGAACGCGCACGTCCGCAAGGAGATCGGGCCGATCGCCAGCCTCGACCACCTGCAGTGGGCGCCCGGCCTGCCCAAGACCCGCAGCGGCAAGATCATGCGCCGCATCCTGCGCAAGATCGCCGAGGACGCGCCTGACCAGCTGGGCGATACCAGCACGCTGGCCGATCCTTCCGTGGTCGATGCACTGGTGCGCGAGCGGATGCACGCCGAACGGAGCTGAGGGCGATCGCGATGGATTTCGGGCATCATCACTGGGTGCCGACCATCCTGATCGCCGACGACCATCCGCTGTTCCGCGAGGCGCTGCGCAGCGCCATCACCCGCATCCTGCCGGGCGCGGAACTGCGCGAGGCCGAGGATGCCAACGGCCTCTACGCGATGGTGGATGCGGCGCCGGATGCCGACCTGTTGCTGCTGGACCTGACCATGCCCGGCGTGCAGGGCCTGTCCGCGCTGGTCCACCTGCGCGCCCAGCATCCGCAACTGCCGATCGTGATGGTGTCCGCGCGCGAGGAGCCGGCGCTGATGCGGCGCGCGCTCGACCACGGCGCGATGGGCTTCATCCCCAAGTCGACAGACGCGGCCGGTATCGGCGAGGCGCTGCGCCAGGTGATGGACGGTGAACGCTGGGCGCCCGCGTCCGCGCTTGCTGCCGCGCGGGTCGCCGACGAGGGCGAACGTGACATCGCACGCCGGATCAGCGAGCTCACGCCGCAGCAGTTCCGCGTGCTGCAGATGCTCTCCACCGGCCAGCTCAACAAGCAGATCGCCTACGACCTTGGCGTGTCCGAAGCGACCATCAAGGCGCACATGACCGCGATCCTGCGCAAGCTCGGTGCCAGCAACCGCACCCAGGCCGTGCTGATCGCCGGCCGCCTGGCGGTGGACCCGGACAGCGTCGAGGCGCCGCCCGAAGAACTCGAATAGGCCGGTCAGCCGGCGATGAACGCGCCGATCGCCGTGGCGACCTCGGCCGGTGTTTCCATGTGCAGATGGTGCGTGCCGGGCAGCACGATCATCTCGCCATCGCGCAGGCAGGCGGCGTAGCGGCGGCGCACGTCGTCCGGCAGGTAGGACTGCGCAGGCTCGGCGAAGACCACGCGCGTCGGGCATTCGATGCCGGCGACCAGCGCGTCGATCTGGGCATCCACCGGACGCAGGAACGTGGGCACGGTCAGGCGCTGGTCGCTCGACCACGCCCAGCCGCCGTCCGCCGGTGCGATGCCGCGCTCGACGATCAGCCGCGCCACCGGCTCGCTCATCTGGTTGGCGCGCATTCGGGCCTGGATCGCCGGCTCGGGCGAGGCGAACACGCGCTTGGCCTTGTCGCCCAGCGCGCGCGAGGCGGCGACTGATTCACGCATCCGCCTTGCCGCATCTTCCGCGGGATGGGCCAGGCCGCCGAGCGCCTCGATGCAGGCCAGCCGCTCGATCCGCTCCGGCGCCGAGGCCGCGACCAGACTGGCGATGCCCGCGCCCATCGAATGACCGAGCAGGCGGAAGCGCGTCCAGCCCAGTGCATCGGCGACATCGAGCACGTGGTGCACGGCCGCCTCGAAGGTGTAGTGCGCGCCCGGGGGCAGATGCACGCTGCGCCCGTGGCCGGGCAGGTCGATGGCGACAAGCTCGATGTCGTCCAGGTGTGCGGCCAGCGGCACGAAGCTCGCGGCGTTGTCCAGCCAGCCATGCAGTGCCAGCACCCGGGCTGCGCCGTCACGGCCGCCACGCAGACCGGTGATGCGGCCAAGGGGAATGTCGATGCGGGTTTCGGAAAGTTCGAGGCTCATGCGAATGCGTTAGTGGAGATCGCGGCCAGCGCCGTGGCATGGGCGTGATCATCGTTGAGGCAGGGGATGTAGCGGAGTGCGCCGCCGCCGGCCGCTTGGAATGCATCGGCGTTCTGCATCGCGATCTCCTCCAGCGTTTCCAGGCAGTCCACCGCGAAGCCCGGGCAGGCGACATCGAGCGTGGCGACACCCTCGCGGCCGAGTTGCTCGATCGTCGGCAGGGTGTAGGGCTGCAGCCAGCGCTCGCGGCCGAAGCGCGACTGGTAGGTCAGCAGCACCTCGCCACGCGCGATGCCGAGCGCCTCGGCAATCGCCCGCGTGCTGGCCTCGCATTGCGCGGCATACGGATCGCCGGCGCGCACCAGCCGCTCGGGGATGCCGTGGAAGGACATCAGCAATCGCTCGCCGCGACCGTGGCGGGCCCAGTGCGTGCGGATCGAGTCGGCGACCGCATCGAGCCAGCGCGGATCGCAGTGGTAATCGCGCACGCTGCCGATCCTTGTCCGTGGCAACTGCGGGCGCATCGTATCGACCACGTCCTCGACCGCCGCGGTAGTGGTGGTCGAATACTGCGGATACAGCGGCAGCACGTGGATGTCGTCGATGCCGGCATCGGCCAGCTCGCGCAACACGCCGGCCAGGGCGGGCTGCCCGTAGCGCATCGCCGCGCGCACCGCCACGGCGGGCAGCTGCGCCTGCACCGCGGCGGCCAGCCGTTGCGTATGCACCAGCAGCGGCGATCCGCCATCCATCCACACTTCGGCGTACTTTTCCGCCACCACCGGGCTGCGCCGCGGCAGGATCACGTGCTCCAGCAGTGGCTTCCAGATCAGTCGCGGGATCTGCACCACGCGGCGGTCGAGCAGGAATTCGCGCAGGTACGCCGACACCGCGGCGGCGCTCGGTGCGGCCGGGGTACCGAGGTTGACGAGCACGAGGCCGCGGCGGGCCGTGGGGGGCGTGGGCGAAACCATGGCCGCGCAGGATACCGTGCGCCGCCGTCCGGAGTGCCGCGGTTCATCCGGCGGCCGGTTTGCCCACGGGCGAGCGGCTATCCTGCCGGCATCCCCTGCGTCCTGGAGTCGCCCATGCGCCGTGCCGCGCTCGCCCTCGCCATCCTGCTCGCCACCGCGCCCGCCTTCGCCGGCGAGGCAGAGGACAGCCGCGCCCGCAACGCGGTGCGGGTATTGAACGAGAGCCTGGCAATTCCCGAATCCGCCATCCCCGACAAGCTGTTCGACGAGGCACGCGGCATCATCATCGTGCCCGATACGGTCAAGGCCGGGCTGATCTTCGGCGGTCGCCGCGGGCTGGGCCTGATGTCGGTGAAGACTGCCGACGGCAGCTGGTCCAACCCGGTCTTCGTCAGGCTGATGGGCGGCAGCGTGGGCTTCCAGGCCGGCGTGCAGTCCTCGGACGTGATCATGGTGGTGCGCAACGACCGCGGCGTACAGGACATCGTCAACGGCAAGTTCACCCTTGGCGCCGATGCGGCGGTCGCCGCCGGCCCGGTGGGGCGCAATGCCGCGGCGGCCACTGACGGCCAGTTCAAGGCCGAGATCTGGTCGTGGTCGCGTTCGCGCGGGCTGTTCGCCGGGATCGCGCTCGATGGCGGCGTGCTGCGCATCGACGACGAGGCCAACGTCGCCACCTATGGCGCCGGCGCGACGCCGCGGATGATCTTCGAGAACCGCGCGCCGCAGGCGGTCAGCGAGGCAGTCGCTGGCCTGCGCGGCGCACTGGAGCAGGCCTCGGCCACCGCGCGTGCGCGCCGTGCGGAGCCGGAAGAAATGCCGGTCAACGCACCGGTCGCGCAGCCCGCGACATCCACCGCGCCCGTGGCACCGGCCCCGGCCACCGAGCCGAAGAAGGACGAGGGCGAGGTCAGGACCACACCGCTGCCCTGACCGCCACCGCACGGCTGCGGTATCCTGCCTTCAATCCCGAGTTTGCCGGACGGCCCCATGTTTGGATGGCGCGAACTTCTCATCTTCCTGGTCATCGTGCTGCTGATCTTCGGCACCAAACGGCTGCGCAACATCGGTGAGGACCTGGGCGGTGCGGTCAAGGGCTTCAAGAAGGGCATGAAGGAGCCCGAGCAGCTGCCGCACGAGGACGATGCGACCACGCAGCAGCGTGACGAAGCCACGCAGGACCGCGTGCCGCCGCGCGATCCCTGATCGCCCCGGCGGGGTGTACCGCGATGTTTGAGATCAGCTTCCCGGAACTCGTCATCCTTGCGGTGGTGGCGTTGCTGGTGCTCGGCCCCGAGCGCCTGCCGCGCGCCGCGCAGTTCGCCGGGCTATGGGTGCGACGCGCCCGCGCGCACTGGTTCGAGGTGAAGTCGCAGTTCGAGCGCGAACTGGCCGACGAGGAACTGCGCAAGAGCCTCGAGGACACCCGCAAGACGCTGGACGAGGCCGGCGCCGCGATGCGCGAGGGCGTGGGCGAAGCCGACGCGGCCGCGCGCGAGATCAACCGCGCCGCCGCCGCCGCGAGCGACGCACTGCGGACCGAAGCCGCCTCCATCACCGCGTCGGCGCCGCCCGCGAGCGGTGCGTCCGCGCAGGATGCCGCGCGGCCCAAGGCCGGCGATCCTCCGGACCCGCCCCAATGAACGAGATGCCCGCCAGCAGCTGGTTGTCGCACCTGGTCGAGCTGCGCGCGCGCCTGGTCAAGGCGGTCATCGCGGTGATCGTGCTGTTCGCGGTGTTCGCCTTCTTCAGCGACCGCCTGTACACCATGGTTGCCACACCGATGCTGGCGGCGCTTCCCGCGGGGAGCCAGATGATCGCCACCGATCCGCTGACGCCGTTCTCCACGCCGCTGCGGCTCGCCCTGTACCTGGCGATGATCGCCGCCGCGCCGGTGCTGCTCTACCAGGCCTGGGCGTTCGTCGCGCCCGGCCTGTACCGCCGCGAGAAGCGCGTGGCCGCGCCACTGCTGGTGTCCTCGGTGCTGCTGTTCTACGCCGGCTGCGCGTTCGCCTACTTCGTGCTGCTGCCTGCGATGTTCAAGTTCCTCGCGATGACCCGGCCCGAAGGCGTGGCGATGATGCCGGACATCGCGCGCTATCTCGATTTCGTCGCGGTGATCGCGCTGGCCTCGGGGCTGAGCTTCGAGGTGCCCGTGGCGATCATGATCCTGGTGCTGCTCGGCTGGGTCACGCCGAAGCAGCTGGCGCAGGCGCGCGGCTACGCGGTCATCGCCATCTTCTTCATCGCGATGATCATCACCCCGGGCGATGGCCTGTCGATGGTGATGATGGCGATCCCGATGTGCCTGCTGTACGAAGCCGGCATCCTGGCCGCGCGCATGGTGGGCCCGCGACCGGCCGATGCCACGGGCTGAACCCCTGACCGCCGGCCTGTGGCCGCGCGCGGTGGCCTGGTGCATCGATGCGGTCCTGGTGGCGGCGTTCGCGCTGCTGGTGACATCGCCATGGACGCAGGCGCAACAACTCCTGACGCGTTGGCGCGCGCTGGGCACCACGCTCGGCACGGCCATGCGCGCTTCGGTGGCGCGCGGCGAGGATGCGGCGATGTTCATGGCCGGACTGCTGGCGCAGGACGGGCCGCTGCGCCCGGCCGTCGGCGACTTTCTCGCTGTCTTGCAGTCGGTGCTGCTGCCGCCGTTGATAGCGTTCCTGCTGCTGGGGCTGGCGTGGTGGCCGCTGCAGGAAGCCTCCGCCCGACGTGCCACGGTGGGCAAACGGTTGGTCGGGCTTCAGGTGCTTGATGCCGCCGGTGCGCGCCTGTCGCTGCAACGCGCGGTGCTGCGTCACTTGGCTGGATCGCTGTCTTGGCTCACGCTCAACATCGGCCACCTGCTGGCGGCGCGCGGGCCCGACCATCGTGCGCTGCACGACCGGATCGCGGGGACGCAGGCATGCTGGCGGCCGGCGCACGCGGCACGCGTACCGGCGTGGGGCGGGTGGTTGCTGGGCTTTGCGTTCATCGCGCCGCTTGCACTGGTGCTGTGGGCTGCGAAGGTCCTGGTGGTGGCGATGGAGGCCGCGCTGACTCTTTGATCAGGCCTCGATGTGGTGGGTCGCCGTCGGCGCGGGCGGCGGTGCGACCGCATCCCCAAAGGTGTCGCGCCAGATCAGGTAACCGCCGCCGCAAACGATCACCAGCACCGCGGTGATGAAGGCGAAGGTCAGCAGCAGGCCGACCAGCAGGGCGAGCGGCATGAACAGGTTTCCGAGCACCACCAGGACCAGGCTGCCGACGACCGACAGCATCAGCCCCGCCACCATCACCGCAGCGAAGAACAGCACCGCGGCGAGCAGGTTCGGTGCGATGTTGCGAAGCGCTGCCCGCGCCGAACCGCGCACCGCGGCGAGGAAGCCGCTGCCCGACAATGCGACCAGCGCGATGCCGAGCAGGACGATGGTGGTGGTGAAATAGTTGAACGCGATCTGCCACAGGAACAGCAGGCCCGGATGGGCGGGTGCCGGCAGCGGCGCGGGTTCCTGTTGTTGCAGGATGGCATTGACCGCCTCGCTGTAGGCGGCCATGTAATCCGCGCCGGCCAGCTGGCTTGTGATCACGCCGCCCAGCAGCATCGCGGCGATCTGCAGGCTGCCGAACGCCGCGAGCTGCCCGGCGCGCCCTTCGCGCAATGGCGCGAACAGATCGCGCGCCTGCACCGGGCGCCCGACCTCGGACTCGCGGATCACGTGCATCAGCCCACCAATCAGTACCGGCACCAGCAGAAACACCGCGACCACCGTCAGCAGCATCACCAGCAGTGCCGCGGTGCCCGGCTGTCCGCTGGCGCCGCCGAGCAAGCCAGCCAGCAGGCCTCCTGCCATCGCCAGCAGGTAGAGCGTACCGACCATCAGCAGCGCCGCGCCGAACACCGCACGGGGGTTGCGTGCGCCCAGGTTCACGGCCTCCAGGAACCATTCCCAGGCGCGGGAAATCGGAAGCGGACGGATCTGCATGTCGGGCTCGGGAAGAAAGAGGAGGGGCGCGGGCTTGACGCTAGCCGACCGCGCGTGAAGCACGGCGCACGAATTGTCGCAGGATGCCGCGGGCCACGGGAGTGGCGCGGATCGATCGCAGCATCGTGGCCGGGTCGCGGCCCTCGGCGGCCAGCACGGTGGCGCGGGCGCGGACATAGCCGTGCATGTGGCGCGCGGAGAACTCCGGGTGGAATTGCACGCCCCAGGCGTTGTCGGCGAAGCGCAGCATCGCGCACGCATCCTGGTCGGTGCTGGCCAGCACGGTTGCGCCCGGCGGCGGTGCCAGTACTGCCTGCTGGTGGGTCATCTGGGCCAGGAAGCTGCGAGGCGCTTCGCCCAACAGCGGGTCAGCGGATGCGGCTTCGGCCAGCCGTACCTCGACCGTGCCCATCTCGCGGCCGGCCGGATTGTCGCCGACCGTGCCGCCGAGCGCATGCGCGATCAGCTGATGCCCGTAGCAGATGCCGAAGAGGTGGGCGCCATCGGTCATGGCATCGTGCAGCCAGCCGGCGGTCGCTTCGCTCCACGGTTCGCGGTCGCTGACCATCGCGCCAGAACCGGTCACGATCACGCCGGCGTGGCCGCGCGCCGAGCGCGGCGGCTTCGCCAACTGCACATCCACGATCTCGGCCTGATCGCGGCACAAACCGGCGGCCACGCGGATCCAGTGCGGGAAATCGCCCCGCCGCCGCAGCGACAGCACCGGCACGCCGGTTTCAAGGATGAGGAAAGGCAGCGACATCGCGGGGCCGGGACGGCAAGGGAGGCCACTTATACTAATGAAAGTGAATCCAAAGCCATCGCGATGCCTGCCGAACGCGTCAACATCACCTTCCAGGAACTGATTCAGCGCCTCAACGCCTACTGGGGCGCGCAGGGCTGCGTGCTGATCCAGCCGCTCGACCTCGAAGTCGGTGCCGGCACCTTCCACCCCGCCACTTTCCTGCGTGCGCTCGGGCCGGAGCCGTGGAACGCCGCCTACGTGCAGCCGAGCCGCCGTCCCACCGACGGCCGCTACGGCGAGAACCCCAACCGCCTGCAGCGCTACTACCAGTACCAGGTGGTGATGAAGCCTTCGCCCGACAACATCGTCGAGCTGTATTTCGATTCGTTGAAGTCGCTCGGCGTGGACCCGCAGGTGCACGACCTGCGCCTGGTCGAGGACAACTGGGAATCGCCGACGCTCGGAGCCTGGGGTCTGGGCTGGGAAGTCTGGTTGAACGGCATGGAAGTCACCCAGTTCACCTGGTTCCAGCAGGCCGGCGGCCTGGAATGCCGGCCGGTGCTGGGCGAGATCACCTACGGGCTCGAGCGCCTGTGCATGTACCTGCAGAACGTCGATGACGTGTTCGACATCGTCTGGACCTACGGGCCGGATGCCACGGCGGTCACCTATCGCGACGTCTATCACCAGAACGAGGTCGAGCAGAGCGCGTACAACTTCGAGCATGCCGATGTCGAGGAGCTCTTTCACCGTTTCGATGCCTGCGAGCGCGAGGCGATGAAGCTCGCCGAGGCCGGCCTGCCGATGCCCGCCTACGAGCAGGTGATGAAGGCATCGCACAGCTTCAACCTGCTCGATGCGCGACGCGCGATCAGCGTGACCGAGCGCCAGCGCTACATCCTTCGCGTGCGCAGGCTGGCGCAGGCGGTGGCCGAAGGCTATTACGCGCAGCGCGAGAAGCTGGGTTTCCCGGGCCTGAAAGCGACCAGCGTGAAGCCGGGGGAGGCCGCGTGATGTCGAACGTCAACATGCAGCCGCTGCTCATCGAACTCGGTACCGAGGAGCTGCCGGTCAAGGCGCTGCCGGGCTTGGCGCGCGCCTTCTTCGAGGGTGTCATCCAGGGCCTCGAGAAGCGCGGCATCGCCTTCGAGCGCGGCGATGCCAAGCCGCTGTACACGCCGCGCCGCCTCGCCGTGCTGCTGCCCGCGGTGGCAACCGAGCAGCCCGAGCAGACCAGCGAAACCTTCGGGCCCTACCTCGACATCGCGCTGGATGCCGAGGGCCAGCCGACCCGCGCGCTGCAGGGTTTCGCGGCCAAGGCGGGCGTGGAATGGACGCAATTCGAGCGCGCCCGCGACGCCAAGGGCGAGCGCTTCGTGCTCCGTAGTACGAAGCCGGGCGAACCCACCCGCGCGCTGCTGGGCGGGATCGTCAACGAGGCGATCGCGGCGATGCCGATCCCCAAGCCGATGCGCTGGGGCGCGCACGACTACGCCTTCGCGCGGCCGGTGCACTGGCTGGTGATGCTGCTCGGCGACGTAGTGGTGCCGGGCACGGTGATGGAAATCGACGCCGGTCGCACCAGTCGCGGGCATCGTTTCATGCACGAGGGTGAGGTGGAAATCGCATCACCCGGTCGTTACGTCGAGGCGCTGCGTGCGGCGAAGGTGCTGGTGGATCCGGACGAGCGTCGCGCGCGCATCGTCGAACAGGCCGAGGCTGCGGCGCGCGAGATCGACGGCATCGTGCGCATCGAGGAGAGCCTGCTGGAAGAGGTCAACGGCCTCAACGAATGGCCTGTCGCCGTGCGCTGCGCGTTCGAGCGCGAGTTCCTCGAGGTGCCGCAGGAAGCGCTGATTTCCACGATGGAAGCGAACCAGAAGTTCTTCGCAGTGCTGGACGAGAACCATCGTCTGTCCGAGCATTTCATCGGCACTGCCAACATCGAATCGAAGGACGTGGCCGAAGTGCGCAAGGGCTACGAGCGGGTGATCCGCCCGCGCTTCGCCGATGCCAAGTTCTTCTTTGACGAGGACCGCAAGCAGGGTCTGGCGTCGATGAATGAAGGCCTGGCGCAGGTGAAGTACCAGGACAAGCTCGGCAGCATCGCCGACAAGGTCGTGCGCGTGGCCGCGCTTGCGGAGGCGATCGCGCTGCAGGTGGGCGTGGACGCAACGATCGCGCGGCGCGCGGCACTGCTGTCGAAGGCCGACCTGCAATCGCGCATGGTCAACGAATTCCCCGAACTGCAGGGCATCGCCGGGCGCCACTACGCCAACGCGATGGGCGAACCGGGCGAGGTTGCCGCCGCGATCGATGAAGGCTGGATGCCGCGCAATGCCAGCGACGACATCGCGCCCTCGAAGCTGGGCCAGGTACTGGCGATCGCCGACCGCCTGGACACGCTGGCCGGTGGATTCGCCGCGGGCCTGAAGCCGACCGGCAACAAGGACCCGTTCGCGCTGCGGCGCAATGCGCTGGGCTTGGCCAGGACGATCATTGAGGGTGGGATCGACATCGATCTGCACACGCTACTGTCGGATGCCATTGCGAACGTGGCGGTAACACTGGCAAGCCAGAATCTGAAGAGCAAGAAGACAGCCATTTCTGAGGCGTCGGCTCAAGGTGCCGCCGTTACTTCGGCGGGACAAGTTGCGCTTGGCCGCACTGATGCCGCGCGGGTTACGGATCTCCAGGACTTCATCCTCGACCGCCTGCGCAACTACTACGAAGAACGCAACGTCACCCCGCAGCAGTTCGATGCTGTGGCCGCCTTGCGCCCAGCTTCGCTGACCGATTTCGATGCGCGGCTGAAGGCGATCGCCAAGTTCTCGAGGTTGCCGGAAGCCGCCGCGCTCGCCGCGGCAAACAAGCGTGCACGCAACATCCTGAAAAAGGCCGAAGGCGAGGTGCCGACGACGGTGGATTCCGCGTTGCTCAGCGAAGATGCCGAGCGCGCCCTTGCGGTCGCTCTGCAGGCCGCGCTGGCTGACACCGACGCATCGCTGGCCGCGCGCGACTACGTCGCCGTGCTGTCGCGGCTGGCGCGCCTGCGCCCGGACGTGGACGCCTTCTTCGACCAGGTCATGGTGAATGCCGAGGATCCCGCAGTGCGCGGCAACCGGCTCGCGCTGCTGAAGCAACTGGCCGATCGGCTGGGCAGCGTGGCCGCGATCGAGCACCTGTCGGCCTGACCGGTGCGGCCGCGTCGCCGCACCCGCGCAGCGCCGGCCGCGGGTGCTGTGTCGATGCATTGCCCATACGGCGTTCAGGCTGACAGGCCATGGCCTGCACATGGCACGGGTATCCTTGCGCGATGACGCTCCCCCGCATCGTCATTCTGTTCGCCTGTCTCTGCACGCCGCTCGCCGCGCATGCGGAGAAGATCGCGCGCGTCGACATCCAGGGCCTGGACGAGGCGATGACCGAGAACGTGCGGGTGAACCTGTCGCTCGAGGATGCGCTCGACAAGACCGTGACCACGCGCCGGCTCGACTACCTGCTGGAGGTGGCGCAGGACGAGACACGCGAGGCCCTGGAACCGTTCGGCTACTACAGCCCGACGATCGACGTGCGTCGCAGCGGCAGCGACAACGCGCTGGTGGTTACCGTGGCGGTACAGCCGGGCGAGCCGGTGCGCGTGCGTCGCAGCGACGTGCGGATCGGCAACGAGGGCGGCGAGGACCGCTACATGCGTGAGGAAATCGACGCGTTCCTTCCGAAGCCGGGTGATGTCTTCACCCATCCGCAGTACGAGGCGAGCAAGGCGCGGATCACCCGCCGCCTGGCCGAGCGCGGCTATTTCGATGCGGATTTCACCGCGCGCCGGGTGGAGGTCACGCGCGCCGAACGCGCCGCGGACATCGATCTCGGCTGGGACAGCGGATTGCGTTACGACATGGGCGCGGTCACCTTCACCCAAAACCCGAAGGAGATCATCCAGCCGGAGCTGCTGGAAAAACTGATCTACTGGAACGAGGGCGAGTACTACCACCAGGGACGCCTCGATCGCCTGCGCAGGTCGCTGGTCTCGCTCGACTATTTCTCGCGCATCGACATCAATCCCAAGCCGCAGGAGTCGGTGGACTACCTGGTGCCGGTCGAGGTCACGCTCACTCCGGCCAAGCGCAGCGTGTACAACCTCGGTCTCTCCTATGGCACCGACAGCGGCGCCGGTTTCATCGCCGGTGCCGAGCGTCGCTATCTCAACAAGCGCGGCCACAAGGCACTGGCGCAGCTGGACTGGGCCCAGAAGCGCAAGACCCTCACGCTGCAGTACCGGGTGCCGGCGTTCAAGTGGCTGGATGGCTGGTACACAGGCAGTCTGCAGGCCGCTGACGAGCAGAACGACTACATCGACACCCGTCGGCTGGAGTTCGTGGCCAGCCGCAGCGGGGAGATCAACCGCTACCTGACCGCGATCGCCTCGGTCCATGCCTTGCGCGAGCGCTGGGCCTACACCTACGAGGACGAGCAGGATCCGGGCACGCCGCCGGTGTACGCCTACGCGACTTACACCTATCCCTCATTGCGCGCCGAATACATCGATGCCGATGACCGCCTGTACCCGCGTCGAGGACTGGGCGGCACGTTGATGCTCCGTGGCGGCGTCGAGGGCGTGGGTTCGCAGGCCAGCTTCGCGCAGGTGCACGCCAGTGCGCGCTGGTTCCGCGGCCTGGGGGAGCGCAACCGGCTGATCGTGCGCGGCGAGCTGGGCCACAGCTGGACCGATGACGCGGTGCAGATGCCGCCCTCGCTGCGCTTCTATGCCGGCGGTGACCGCAGCATCCGCGGATATGCATGGCGCGAGGTGGGGCCGCGCATCGATGGCAGCACGCGTGGCCAACGCTATGCGATCGGGGCACAAAACGTGGCAACTGCCAGCGTCGAGTTCGAGCGCTACTTCACCCCGAGCTGGGGGGCAGCCGCGTTCGTGGACATCGGCAGCGCCTTTGACGACAGCCCCGACTGGCGCACCGGCGTGGGCATCGGCGCACGCTGGAGATCACCGGTCGGGCCGGTGCGGATCGACATCGCGCATGGCCTTGATGAGCCGGATTCGTCTTTCCAGCTCCACATCAGCCTGGGAGCCGACCTGTGAGCGCGCGGGGCTGGCGCGAGCGCTACGCGCGCTATCGGCGCTACGGACTCGAGCCGTTGCCCGACGATGCGACGGCCGAACAGCGCGAAGCGCGGGCCGAGGAACTGAAGGTGCTGCGCCGGCGCCGCCAGCGTGTCATCGCGCTGCGCAGCGGCATCGGCACGCTGGCACTGGTGGTGCTGGGTCTGGTGCTGGTCTGGTGGCTGTTCACCACGATCGGCGGCCGTGACGTGCTGCTGGCGCGGATCGTCGCGGCGCTGCCGCCCAACGCGACGCTTGCCTGGAAGTCGGCCGAGGGGCCGGCCAAGGGCCCGCTCAGCCTGTACGACGTGCGCTTCACCTGGGCCGCCTGCGCCGACAAGGACCGGCCGGTCAATGCCAGCTTCGCCACCTGCAAGGATCGCCGCACCACGGTGTTCACCGCACGCAAGGTCACCCTGGACCCGAGCGTGCGCCCGCTGCTCGGCCGTACGCTGCGGCTGGATGCGCTCGACATCGAAGGCGCGGCGCTTGACCTTGCGAAGGACGACAAGCCGTTCGAACTGCCGAAGTGGCCGGACGTGCTGCCGCGCATCGAGCCGCCGCTGGCGCTCGAAGCCGATCGCATCCGCATCGATGGCCTGCGGGTGACCGGCGCTGGCGAGCCGGTCATCGACATTCACGGACTTGACGGCGGCCTGCGCGCGTCAAGCGGCCTGCTCACCGTCGAGGACATCGACGTGCGCAGCGATCGTGGCCGGTTCCATGTCGATGGCCGCTACGCGCCGGGTGACAACTACGCAACCGATCTCACCGCGACCGCGGTGTTCCCGGCGCCGGCCGGCCGCACCGCCGGCCGCATCGGGCTGATCGCGCGCGGCGACCTTGATCACATGGATGTCGCGGTCGGCGGG